>NZ_JAWOWF010000049.1:0-37356 GCF_033340295.1 Vibrio sp. 1401 | reverse complement strand
AGTTCTTTTAGTTGTTGATTTCATAACACTCTCCAATTTTGGGGGTAGAAAGTGTCAACCTTATTTAGGACGGCACAGACAAACATAAAAAAACGGGTAGCTCAGGCTACCCGTTTTTTATTGTCTTTTCGTGATGATATCGCAGTAAAACTTAAGCAGCGTTGCGCTGTTTGACTTCTTCATCTAACGATTCAAGCTTCTCTTTCATCTGTTCACGACAGATATTCGCTAACTCGCGAATGCCCTCTTTACCATAGCCTTCAGTGCTGATTGGAGGTAGCATTTCAACAATCACATGACCATTGTTCCAACGGTTCAGCTTAATTTTATTCGTCGAGCTACATACGATAGGAATGATTGGCACACCTGCACCAATTGCCGCATGAAAAGCACCTGTTTTGAATGGCAGCAAACCACGCCCACGAGAACGCGTGCCTTCTGGGAACATCCACACCGAAACATCACTTTCTTTCATGCTGCTCACGACCTGATCGATAGTACCTTTTGCTTTAGAACGATTCGCTCGGTCAATCAGAATGTTACCCGTAAGCCAGTAAAGCTGACCAAACAGTGGCATCCAAGCCAAGCTCTTTTTACCTACTGTCACAACTTTCGGAGTCACAGCCGCAGAAACAGTAAACATGTCCCAGTTGTTCTGGTGGTTAGCAATGTAAACATGTTGGCCGCGTGAATACGCATCTTCAGGGATACGTAACTCTAACTTAATCCCAAACACACGAGACATCTTGGCAAACAAACGGCCAAAAGTGAAAACGTGCTTAGGGTTTCTAGGGCTTAATAGGCAGTAACCACAACCACCAATAAACATAACAATCGCAAAGATAGCGACAGCAAATACACGTAACAGTGCAATCATTCTTGTTCTCCAGGAACCGGCTTTTGCCAGATACAGCTATTAATATCTCTCTTTCCATAAAGGGAAAATATGGTCATGAGAGTGATATAAAAAAGCCGAAACTCAGGTTTCGGCTCTCTTGATATCCAAATATCCAAGTTACCTGCGGTGCAGTTTAACTTGCCTAGCTCACTCGCTCAATATTTGCGCCAAGTGCAGCCAGTTTATTTTCGATTTTGTCGTAACCACGGTCGATATGGTAAATACGATCAACGACGGTTTCGCCTTTAGCAATGCAACCTGCAATAACCAAACTAGCCGAAGCTCGTAGATCGGTTGCCATCACTTGCGCACCGCTGAGTGACTCAACATCACCACAGATAACCGTATTGCCTTCGATCTCAGCTTTAGCGCCCATACGCATGAGTTCTGGTACGTGCATAAAGCGGTTTTCAAAGATAGTCTCTGTGATCACGCCGCCACCTTTAGCCATCATGTTCAGAAGCGTAAATTGAGCTTGCATATCCGTCGGGAAACCAGGATGTGGCGCAGTACGTACACTTACCGCTTTTAGTTCGCGGTCGGTCATATCAACAGAGATCCAATCTTCACCCGTTTCGACAAGCGCGCCAGCTTCTTCCAGCTTGGCGAGAACCGCTTCAAGCAAATGAGCATTAGTGTTGCGACATACGACTTTACCGCCAGATACTGCTGCTGCGACGAGGAATGTTCCCGTCTCAATACGGTCAGCAACCACGTTGTGTTTACAACCGCCTAGGCGCTCAACACCTTCAATCGTAATGGTATCTGTGCCAGCGCCAGAGATTTTTGCGCCAAGCTTATTTAGGAACTCAGCGGTATCGACGATTTCAGGCTCACGCGCAGCGTTATCTAGTGTTGTTGTGCCTTCCGCCAGCGCTGCGGCACACATGATGGTGATCGTCGCGCCTACGCTGACTTTATCCATCACGATGTGCGCGCCTTTTAGACGACCATCCACTTCTGCTTTCACATAACCATCTTCTAATGTAATGGTTGCGCCAAGCTGCTCTAAACCAGAAATATGCAGATCCACAGGACGGGCACCGATGGCACAACCGCCTGGTAAAGAAACCTGACCTTGACCAAAGCGCGCCACCAAAGGACCTAAAGCCCAAATAGAAGCACGCATGGTTTTCACCAAATCATAAGGCGCGCAGTATTCTGTAATACTGCTTGGGTCAACATGAACAGAGCCATTGCGGCTTACTTTCGCGCCTAAACGCTTAAGCAATTCCATGGTTGTATCGATATCACGAAGGTGTGGTACGTTTGCCACTTCTACTGGCTCTTCCGCCAAGATAGACGCAAATAAAATCGGCAGTGCTGCGTTTTTTGCACCTGAAATGGTCACTTCACCAACTAGTGGTTTATCTGACCCAATAACTCGAAACTTTTCCATCAATAAACCTTAAAGCGACATCAATTTCTTATCACGAGCCCACTCTTCTGGTGTGAACGCTTTGATCGATAATGCGTGAATGTCGTTACGCTGGATGTATTCCATCAGAGGAGCATAAATTAGCTGCTGCTTCTTAACGCGGCTCATTCCATCGAAACAAGCATCAACAGCAACCACTTCATAGTGGCTACCTTCACCTTTCACATGCACTTCTTGAAGGTTTAGTGCTTCTTCTAATAACTGTTGTACTTTTGCGCTATCCACAATTTACCCCTGATAATTCTGTACGTGTTTGGCCACTAAAGATTCAACATTGCTCAGTTGAAACAAAGTGCGCAGTTGCGCCGGCACGAAACTGAGCATTATATGACAGTTTTGCTTTTTTGCATGCTCTAATAAGTGGATTAACATCACCATTCCTGCAGAGTCGACTCGCTCTATCTCTTTTAGCGAGCATTCCAGCTCCGATTGAGCAGGTTGCCATTGCTGTGCATACGCCCACAATGAAGGCACTGTATCTCTATCAAGTGCCCCTGTTAGCTTAAGAATGTTTTGATCCAATTGCCACTGAGCGGGAGTCTGGGCCATTATTTCTTCGCCTCGAAGCGGATCGGTTCTGCGGCCAATTTTTCTAGGTCTTTAGCAACAGATAGAATGCCTTCTTGACGAATTTTACTGTTCCATTCGGATTGTTTACTAGAAAGCAAACTAATGCCCTCTGCAATCATATCGAATGCTTCCCACTCACCAGACTGGTTGTCTTTACGCAGTTTAAACTCAAGTTTGATGTTTGGACGCGGAGTATCGATGATATCAACTTTAATGCTTGTAATACGCTTAGAGTCATCAATGCTAGGCTCAGGACCAAACTCAATTTTTTGGTCAGAGTATTGCGTCAACACTTGTGCATAAGACGCAATCAGGTAAGCACGAAATGCATCGATAAACTCAAGTACATCTTCACGCTTAGCACCTTTTAAGTTTGGACCAAGAAGTTTTAACCCTGCATAGCGGTAGTTGACGTAAGGCATTAGCTCTTCTTCAACGATCACTTTAAGTAAATTTGGATCTTGTTTGATTTTCGGCTGTTCGGCTTTCAATCTTTCGAACGTGACTTCAGCTACCTGCTTCATCATCTTATAAGGTTCAGTTTTATCCACCTCTGCTGCTGTTGTTCCAAAGACGCTAAACACAGCACAAACTGAAAGTAGTAATCTCGCTAACATAGTTATTCCTTACTTGAGTCGTCTGAACCACCTACGCTGTATAGTACTTGACCAATTAAGTCTTCAAGCACAAGCGCCGATTTGGTGTCTTCGATGGTATCACCATCCACCAGCATGACTTCATCATCAAAAACGAAGCCAGGTACTAAACCAATGTATTGCTCACCAATCAGGCCAGATGTCAAAATTTGTACGCTCGACGTTTCTGGGAACTGATTGTATTTGCTATTGATAGATAGTGTTACAACTGGCAATAAGTTGTCTGGGTTAAGCGAAATACTACTTACTCGACCAATCACAACGCCCCCCACTTTTACGGGAGAACGAACTTTTAAACTGCCAATATTATCGAACTCGGCTTTGAGGGTATAAGTATCACCAGAGCCAATGCTTTTTACGTCAGCAACTTGAAAAATCATCACAAGAATCGCGCAAATTCCCGCTAATACAAAGCTGCCAACCCATAATTCAGTTTTACGTGTTTGTTGCATGATTAATTCCCAAACATCAATGCGGTCAGTACAAAGTCTAATCCTAGTACTGCTAAAGAAGAATGCACAACAGTGCGCGTAGTTGCTCGGCTGATCCCTTCCGATGTTGGAATAGCATCATAACCGTTAAATAGAGCGACCCAAGTAACCGTAATTGCAAACGCAAAACATTTGATCATACTGTTACCAATGTCTTGCCCTAGCTCAACAGAGGACTGCATCGCTGACCAAAAACTGCCGTGATCAACGCCTTTCCAGTCAACACCAACAAGCTGAGCGCCCCAAATTCCCACAGCCATGAAAATCATAGCCAGTAAAGGCATTGAGATAACCCCAGCCCAAAACCGTGGTGCAATCACTCGTTTCAATGGGTCTACCGCCATCATTTCAAGGCTAGACAGTTGTTCCGTTGCTTTCATTAGACCTATCTCTGCGGTTAACGCAGAACCGGCACGACCAGCAAACAAAAGTGCAGTAACAACAGGTCCTAATTCACGGAGTAACGAAAGCGCTACCATTTGCCCCAAACTGCCTTCTGCGCCGTAATCCACCAACACAACATAGCCTTGTAGACTCAAAACCATTCCAATGAACAGACCAGATACGACGATGATCGCCAGCGACTGAACACCAACAGAATAAAGTTGCTTAACAAGCAGAGGAAAGCTTCTGATCGGTTGTGGCTTAGAAAATAGCGCCCCAATCAACATGAAAGTCGCACGACCAAATGCTCCGCAAATAGAAAGCGTGCGTCGACCCAGCGAGGCGACAAAGTGAATGAAGTTATCGACCATCAAATAAGTCCTTTTCGATACTTTGAGAAGGGAAACGAAACGGTACAGGACCGTCGGCATCACCTTGTAAGAACTGCTGGACACGAGGATCAGAGTTTTGAGTCAGCTCTTCTGGCGTACCATAGGCGATGATTTTTCCATCGGCCATCAGGTATACCCAGTCAGCAATACTCATGACTTCAGGTACGTCGTGAGAAACCACAATAGAGGTCAAACCTAACGCTTGGTTTAGATTGCTAATTAGCTCAACCAAAACGCCCATAGTGATTGGGTCTTGCCCCACAAACGGCTCATCGTACATGATCAGGTCAGGATCAAGTGCGATTGCACGAGCCAAAGCAGCGCGTCTTGCCATACCACCTGAAAGCTCACTCGGCATTAATTGCGCCGCGCCGCGCAGACCGACAGCTTCGAGCTTGAGTAACACCATGGTGCGAATCAAATCTTCCGATAAATCGGTATGCTCTCTCAATGGAAAGGCGACATTATCAAAAACATTCAAATCAGTGAATAAAGCCCCTGACTGGAACAACATGCTCATTTTCTTTCGAGCATGGTAGAGTTTTTTACGCGAGAGAGAGGGAATATTGTCGCCATCAAACCAGATCTCTCCTTGCTCGGGATACAACTGACCACCAATCAAACGCAGCAGTGTTGTTTTACCAATTCCCGATGGTCCCATAATGGCCGTCACTTTGCCCTCAGGAACATGCAGATCAATATCATCAAAGATCATGCGTTCTCCCCGTGAAAAAGTGAGGTTGTTCACGGTGACTAAATCGTTGTTCGACATATCATCTCTTCTACTGTAGGAGCGTTGCAACTCACGGAATCATCAAGCAGATACTCATCGGAGTTGAATTCTACGTTTAATAAAGTAACGTCGGTACATTTATTAGGCTGCAATCATAAGCACATTGGCGTTGAATTTAAAGCACTGTTCAATTAAATAAAGTCGAGTATATCCCTGCAATTTCTCATGGTTTATGACCGAATTAGCACGAAGTGTTTAAATCCTAGACCAGAATTGCTCATTTAAATGAGTGAGATTTACATACATTTTCGTTACTAACCTTTAATTTATTCTTCGTTTATCTTCCATTTTAGGCCGCAAAAGGTCAAAATTAGCGGTTATTCATTTTACTTATTTAATACTTAGGAATTCTCATGCTCGAAGCCGTTGCGTTGCTTATAGTCGGTCTTGTTTTGCTTGTTTGGAGTGCAGATAAACTTGTTTTTGGCTCTGCAGCGATAGCCCGCAACGTCGGTATTTCCCCGCTTGTCATCGGCATGACAATCCTCGCGATGGGCTCATCCGCCCCTGAGATGATGGTATCTGCAACCGCTGCTTGGGATGGCAAAACAGATACAGCGGTGGGTAACGTATTAGGCTCAAACATAGCGAACATTGCGTTAATCCTAGGTATTACAGCGCTGATCAAGCCTTTGTCGATTAGCTCCGCCGTCATCCGCCGAGAACTTCCACTCATGATAGCCGTAACCGTACTCGCTGGTATTCTGCTTTGGAATAGCCATCTCGGTTTTTATGAGGGTGTCTTATTGTTTGTACTCTTTGGGGCATTTTTATTTGCTATGTTGCAAATCAGCCGCAAAGAGCAAAAATCAGGTGATGTTTTTCTTGATGACCAAGAGTCAGAGATCCCAGAAGGCGTCAGTAACCCTAAAGCAATCATGTGGGTGGTTATTGGCTTGATACTGCTTCCTTTGGCAGCCAGCATGCTGGTTGATAACGCGGTAATTATTGCTAAACACTTTGGTATGAGCGACCTTGTTATCGGTCTAACTATTATCGCCATTGGCACTAGCCTGCCAGAACTAGCCGCATCACTTGCGGGAGTTTTAAAGGGTGAAGACGACATGGCTGTCGGTAACATTATCGGTTCGAATGTGTTTAACATTCTGGCGGTAATGGGGATTCCTGGCATCATTAATCCATCGGTGCTCAGTGAGTACGCGATGGGACGTGACTTCTGGGTCATGTTAGGCGTTTCATTGTTACTTGTCGCGATGTGTTTGGGTAAATCACGCAGTATTAACCGTATTGAAGGTGCCATCTTGTTTGTGTGCTTCTTAGGTTACCAAGTGTACTTATTCGCAAACATGACCGCTTAATTACCACGATCAATAAGTAGAGATCTGATATGTCCAATCAATTTGATTTTCGCGCTGCTGCTAAACAAGTTCTTGATATCGAAGTTGCTGCTCTGCAAGAGCTAGATACCTACTTTGATGATCAATTTGAAAAAGCGTGTGAACTTATCCTTTCCAACAACGGCAAAGTTGTCGTTATGGGTATTGGCAAGTCAGGCCATATTGGTAACAAGATTGCCGCCACTCTGGCAAGCACTGGGACTTCGGCGTTTTTCGTTCATCCAGGCGAAGCCGCACATGGTGACTTGGGTATGATTAGCCCTGGTGACATTGTGCTGGCAATTTCTAACTCTGGTGAATCAAACGAAATTCTGTCTCTATTTCCAGTATTAAAGCGCCTGAATATTAAGATCATCAGCATGACAGGTAAGCCAGAATCAAATATGGCCAAGCTGTCTGACTTACACCTGCAAATTACGGTACCTCAAGAAGCTTGTCCGTTAGGCCTGGCGCCAACTAGCAGTACGACTGCCACATTAGTGATGGGAGATGCATTAGCCGTAGCTCTGCTTCAAGCTCGTGGTTTTTCTGCCGAAGATTTTGCCCTGTCTCACCCAGGTGGTGCACTGGGGAGAAAACTGCTACTTAAGTTGTCTGATATTATGCACTTTGGAGAAGCGCTACCTAAAGTTTCTCCTGACGCATTAATTCGCGATGCCCTGCTTGAAATTTCAGAAAAGGGGTTAGGCATGACAGCCATCGTCGATGAGCACGATGCTATGCTTGGTATATTCACCGATGGTGATTTACGTCGTACCCTAGACAAGCGTATCGATATTCATACGACGGCAATTGGCGAGGTCATGACGACAAACCCAACCACAGCGCACCCTGATATGCTGGCGGTTGAAGGTTTGAACTTGATGCAGAATAAAAACATTAACGCTCTGATTTTATGTAAAGACGAAAAAATTGTGGGTGCACTGAACATGCACGATTTACTAAAAGCTGGCGTGATGTAATATCAGCACAAACATTTAAACCATTTATTAGACGAATAAAGGCAATGGTCAGGGAAGTACTGAGCTAAACGATAGGCCTTCATTATATGAGTTTTACTCGCCTTATTTATTTGCTCTTGATCTTCGTTGTAGCGTGGTGCGGTTATTACCTACTAACCCCTAAAGGCAACGACGCAATTCAAGTAGCACCAGATTCTGAACTGCCCATGTTCAGTGGTTCTGGATTAGAAAATATCACCTACGGTGAAGATGGTGTCCGCAGTTACATCATTCGCTCCACTAACTTAGACCATTATGCTAAGAGTGGAGATACTATTTTTAATAACCCGACTTTGATGGTTTACCGTGAAGGTAGCGTCATTGAATGGAAGGTGACTGCCACAAGAGCAGTGTTAGATGAAGACCAAGTTTTGACTTTATATGACAAAGTCTTAATGCAAAATCTTCTGCCTGGTGCGAGTTTTGATACCATGGCAACAGACAAATTGGTCATTAATCTAACCAATCGTGATTTTAAAGCTGACCAACAAGTGATGTTGGTTGGACCACAATTTGAAACTACTGGAGGCGCAATGCAAGGCAACTTAAAACAGCATACTGCGACTCTGACAGATGAAGTTCAAGGTCGATATGAAACCGTTACACCTTAGCCTACTGGCACTGGTATTGGCGGCGCCTCAAGCGCTGGCACTCAAGTCGGATACTCAACAGCCGGTTTACATAAACTCTGACACCCAACAGGTGGATATGAAGAGTAACCAGGTTGTTTTTGAAGGCGATGTATCTCTTAAGCAAGGGAGCATCAATATCGATGCTGATAGAATCGTGGTAACTCGCGATCCTAAAACCGAAGCAATTAAACAGATTCAAGCATTTGGTAAACCTGCGAAGTTTTCTCAGCTGATGGACGATGGTAAAACACTTAGTGGTCAAGCTACGGAGTTGGATTACCGTATTTCTACAGACGAACTGACCATGAAAGGTCAAGCGCAGCTGGCGCAAGACAACAACACCATCAAAGGTTCTTCGATTCGTTACCAAATTGGTAAACAAAAGCTAGTCGCAGATAGCTCTAAGGAAGAGCGCGTTACGACCATTTTGCAACCCAATCAGATAGAGAACTAATATGGCAGTACTGAGCGCGAAAAACTTGGCGAAAAGCTACAAAAAACGCAAAGTCGTCACTGATGTTAGCTTAGAAGTTGAATCTGGTCAGATTGTTGGGCTGCTCGGTCCAAACGGTGCGGGTAAAACCACCTCGTTTTACATGATTGTCGGCTTAGTACCTCGCGATGAAGGCACCATTACCATTGACGACAATGACATCAGTATTTTGCCGATGCATAGCCGTTCACGACTTGGCATTGGCTATCTTCCGCAAGAAGCGTCGATTTTCCGTAAGCTTTCAGTAGAAGATAACATCATGGCCGTACTTGAAACTCGTCAAGAAATGACGAGGGAAGAGCGCCAAGATAAACTGGAAGATTTGTTGGAAGAATTCCACATCCAGCACATCAGAACCAGTGCTGGTATGGCACTATCAGGGGGTGAGCGACGCAGGGTGGAAATCGCTCGAGCTTTAGCGGCCAACCCTCAGTTCATTTTATTGGATGAACCTTTCGCTGGTGTTGACCCAATTTCGGTTAATGACATCAAGAAAATCATTGAGCATCTGCGCGATCGTGGTCTCGGAGTGTTAATCACTGACCATAATGTACGTGAAACACTGGACGTATGTGAAAAAGCCTATATCGTGAGCCAAGGGCACCTAATTGCATCGGGAACTCCGGCAGAAGTTCTCAATAATGAACAGGTGAAACAAGTTTATCTCGGCGAACAATTCCGTCTATGATTATATTAGGAACGGTAAGATTCTGAGCATTACAAGGTAAGTAACACTGAATGAAACCTTCATTACAACTCAAGCTAGGTCAGCAGTTAGCCATGACGCCACAGTTGCAGCAAGCGATTCGCTTATTGCAATTGTCGACACTCGATCTTCAACAAGAAATCCAAGAAGCGTTGGACTCAAACCCATTATTGGAAGTTGAAGAAGGCCAAGACGAGCCTCTAGCAAACGGTGAAGATAAGTCAGCGGTCGAGGCTGCTGATAGCAACAGTGCTAGCGAACCAACAGAAATTGACGTTCCAGATAGCTCCGATGTGATAGAGAAATCAGAAATTAGCTCTGAACTTGAAATCGACACGACTTGGGATGACGTCTACAGCGCGAATACTGGTAGCACTGGCTTAGCTCTTGATGATGATATGCCCGTCTACCAAGGCGAAACCACTGAATCATTACATGATTACCTCATGTGGCAGCTTGACCTAACACCATTCAGTGAAACCGACCGCACGATTGCATTAGCGATTATTGACGCTGTTGACGACTACGGCTATTTAACTTTGTCGCCTGAAGAGATTCATGAGAGCTTCGATAATGAAGAGATAGAGTTAGACGAAGTAGAAGCCGTTCGTAAACGCATTCAACAATTCGATCCTCTTGGCGTTGCATCGCGTAACTTACAAGAATGTTTGTTACTGCAACTGACGACCTTCCCAGAAGACACGCCATGGCTTGCTGAAGCCAAAATGATACTTGCGGATCATATTGATCACCTAGGCAACCGTGACTACAAGCTCGTCATCAAAGAGACTAAGCTGAAAGAAGCCGATCTGCGTGAAGTCTTAAAGCTTATCCAACAGTTAGATCCTCGTCCAGGTAGTCGCATCACTCCTGATGATACCGAGTACGTAATTCCAGACGTATCCGTTTTTAAAGACAATGGCAAATGGACCGTTTCTATAAACCCGGATAGCGTGCCAAAATTAAAAGTAAATCAACAATATGCTCAGTTAGGCAAAGGTAATAGCGCGGATAGCCAGTACATCCGCAGCAATTTGCAAGAGGCAAAATGGTTAATTAAGAGCTTAGAGAGTAGAAACGAGACGCTACTCAAAGTTGCAAGATGTATTGTTGAACATCAACAAGATTTCTTCGAGTATGGTGAGGAAGCCATGAAGCCAATGGTACTCAATGATGTCGCTTTGGCTGTGGACATGCATGAATCCACGATTTCTCGTGTAACAACGCAAAAATTTATGCATACACCACGTGGTATTTTTGAATTGAAGTACTTCTTCTCTAGCCATGTTAGTACTGACAACGGCGGAGAATGTTCGTCAACAGCAATTCGTGCACTCATTAAAAAACTGGTCGCAGCAGAGAATACTGCCAAACCACTGAGTGATAGCAAGATTGCTGCTCTTCTGGCTGACCAAGGGATTCAGGTCGCAAGACGTACGATAGCCAAATATCGCGAATCCTTGGGAATTGCCCCTTCAAGTCAGCGTAAACGCCTATTATAAGGCACTAACTGAAAAGGAAAGTCTATGCAAATCAATATTCAAGGCCATCACGTTGATCTTACCGATTCAATGCAAGACTATGTAAATTCTAAGTTTCAGAAGCTCGAAAGGTTCTTCGACCATATCAATCAAGTGCATGTTGTACTAAAAGTTGAAAAAATTACTCAAATCGCGGAAGCTACGCTTCACATAAATCAAGGCGAAATCCACGCATCAGCCGATGACGAAAATATGTATGCCGCGATCGATTCGCTGGTAGATAAATTGGTTCGCCAACTTAATAAGCACAAAGAAAAACTAAACAGTCATTAATCATGCAACTGAGCGAAATACTGTCATTGGACTGCACCAAAAGTGCGGTCCACTGCACGAGTAAAAAACGCGCCCTTGAAATGATCAGCCGTATCGTGGCTGATCAAACGGGCCAAGATTCTACCGAGCTGTTCGAATGCATGCTCAATAGAGAAAAAATGGGCAGTACCGGTATCGGAAACGGTATTGCGATCCCTCACGCGAGAATGCAATCAAGCGACAAGGCCATTGCTGTCTTACTGCAATGTGATGAAGCAATCGAATTTGATGCGATTGACAATCGACCTGTCGATCTTCTTTTTGCGCTCCTTGTACCAGAAGAACAGTGCAAAGAGCACCTCAAGACTCTATCCTCTATGGCAGAACGTCTGAGCGATAAGCAAGTATTGAAACTACTGCGTAATGCTCAGAGTGATGAAGAACTTTACGACATCATGATTCACCAATAAGCAGGACTAACTCCATGCGACTAATCGTTGTTAGCGGGCACTCAGGTGCCGGTAAAAGTATTGCGCTTCGTGTACTGGAAGACTTAGGTTACTACTGTGTTGATAACCTACCAGTTAACTTGCTGGACGCATTTGTTCATTCTGTTGCTGACAGCAAACAGAATGTTGCAGTCAGCATTGATATTCGAAATATTCCTAAAAAGCTAAAAGAACTGACGAGTACACTAGAACAGTTAAAAACTGAGCTTGATGTGACCGTGCTTTTCTTGGACGCCAATAAAGAAACGCTACTCAAACGCTACAGCGAAACACGCCGAATTCACCCGTTATCTTTAGGTGGCACCTCCCTCTCGCTCGATCAAGCCATCGAGCGTGAGAAGCAAATTTTGACGCCACTCAAAGCGCATGCAGATCTGGTCCTAAATAGTAGTGGGCAGTCTTTGCATGAATTGAGTGAAACTGTGCGTATGCGCGTTGAAGGCAGAGATCGCAAAGGGCTCGTGATGGTATTTGAGTCTTTTGGTTTTAAATACGGCCTGCCTTCCGATGCCGATTACGTATTCGACGTTCGCTTCTTACCTAACCCACATTGGGAACCAGCACTACGCCCGCTTACAGGTCTGGATGCTCCTATCGCCGCATTTTTAGAGCAACACCAATCGGTGTTAAGTTTGAAATATCAAATTGAAAGCTTTATAGAGAATTGGTTACCTCTACTTGAGAAAAACAACCGCAGCTACCTGACCGTTGCAATCGGTTGTACTGGTGGTAAGCACCGCTCGGTGTACTTAACTCAGCAAATCGGTGAATACTTCGCCAACAAAGGACACCAAGTACAAATTCGCCATACCTCACTAGAGAAAAACGCTAAGGAATAGCCGTGGAGTTAAGTCGTAAAGTATTGATTCAAAACCGCCTTGGCTTACATGCTCGTGCAGCAGTCAAACTGGTCGAACTGGCACAGAGCTTTGAAGCGGTCATCACCATCGACAATGAAGAAGACAAAACCGCCACAGCAGACAGCGTAATGGGCCTGTTAATGCTAGAGTCCGCTCAAGGACAATACGTCACGATCCACGCAACGGGTGGGCAAGCGGAAGAAGCACTGGATGCCGTTTGCCACTTGATCGAAGATAAATTTGATGAAGGCGAGTAGTTTACTCGCTTTTTTCTTACCTCCCATTATCTTTCTCTTCCCTGACCTAATAAATAAATTTGCTTAGTATCATAAGTTGTTATTAAAAGGCGCCTAGAATTAAGTTATTATTCAACGCATTGTAAATATCAGGAATTGGGAGGAATGAATGGCAAAGCAAATTGAATTCGACCAAGCTCACCAAGCCCTCCAAGAAGTCACAGAAGCGCTAGAAAATGGCCGCTTCGTCCATGTTCGTCGTCAATTACAGGACATGGAACCTGAGGATATCGCTCACCTTTTAGAAGCCTCCCCACGTAAGAGCCGTGAAGTTCTTTGGCAACTCACCGACCCTGAAGATTATGGTGAAATCCTTGACGAGCTGAACGAAGACGTCAAAGACAGCCTCGTATCCAAAATGGCACCAGAAGCGCTTGCAGAAGCGACAGAAGGCATGGATACCGATGACGTGGCTTACGTACTGCGTAGCTTGCCTGACAACCTGTCACGCGAAGTCCTGTCGCAAATGGACTCATCTGACCGCCTACGGGTCGAAACCGCCCTATCCTACCCAGAAGACACCGCGGGTGGACTGATGAACACCGACGTCATCACAATTCGTGGTGACGTAGATGTGGACGTAGTTTTGCGTTATCTACGTATGAAAGGCGAGCTTCCAGAAGCTACAGATGCCCTGTATGTGATCGATGAAGAGAGTAAGCTCATCGGTGAACTGCCGATCACGACGCTTATTACCACTCAGCCAGACGTAAAAATCATTGATGTAATGGAAGACGCGGACGAGGCCATCACCGTCGATACTAGCGACTCAGATGTTGCGAGTCTGTTCGAACGCCGTAATTGGGTATCTGCACCTGTTGTTGATGAAAACTTGCATTTGGTCGGTCGTATCACCATCGATGACGTGGTTGACGTTATTCGTGAAGACGCGGAACACTCGATGATGAGTATGGCGGGTATGGACGATGACGAAGATACTTTCGCGCCTGTTGTAAAATCAGCTCGCAAACGCAGTATCTGGCTTGGCGCTAACGTATTAGCCGCCCTTGCTGCTGCTTCCGTTTCTAATATGTTTGAGGCCACATTAGATCAAATGGCGGCCATTGCGGTATTGATGACGATTGTTCCGTCCATGGGTGGTGTCGCTGGTAACCAAACCGTCGCACTAGTGATTCGTGGTCTTGCTCTTGGTCATATCGGTGACTCAAACAAACGTGAACTGTTAATGAAAGAAGCCTCGATCGGCTTACTCAACGGTATCATGTGGGCGCTGATTATTGGTGGTATTGTTGTTGCTTGGAAAGGTAACTGGATGCTCGGAGGAATCATTTCCGCCGCCATGCTGACCAACTTATTGGTCGCAGGTATTGCCGGAGTAACGATTCCAATCCTATTGAAAAAAATGAACATCGATCCTGCTTTAGCTGGTGGTATGGCATTAACAACGGTGACGGATGTGATTGGTTTATCTGTCTTCTTAGGGCTTGCCACAATACTGATTACCTAACAGAAAAAACGAAAAAGCCTGATGAACACATCAGGCTTTTTTGATTCTGAATTGCTAGAAAAGCTTATTCACCCGCCACTTTCATGCTATCCAGTAGGATAGAGCCCGTTTGGATTTGTGAGCGCGTTTCAATATCACTACCAACCGCCACAATCTTGGTGAACATGTCTTTTAGATTACCTGCGATGGTAATTTCTGATACTGGGTATTGGATTTCGCCATTCTCAACCCAGAAGCCTGCGGCACCGCGAGAGTAATCACCCGTTACCACGTTCACACCTTGTCCCATGACTTCTGTCACTAGAAGACCAGTACCGAGCTCTTTAAGCATTTGTTCGAAGTTTTGGCCTGTCGACTTCACGTACCAGTTATGAATCCCACCAGCGTGACCTGTCGGCGTCATCTTCATTTTACGTGCGGCATAACTGGTTAACAGATAAGTTGCTAGCACACCGTCGGTAATGATCTCACGGTCTTGAGTGTACACACCTTCACTATCGAATGGACTTGATGCCAAACCACGCAATACATGCGGACGTTCTGAGATATTGAACCATTCAGGAAGCACTTGTTTGCCTAGATGGTCAAGTAAGAAAGAAGATTTTCGGTACAAGTTACCACCGCTGATCGCCATAACGAGATGGCCAATCAAGCCTGTCGCAACATCAGCCGCAAACATGATTGGGTATTGACCTGTTTTTAGACGCTGCGCATCTAAGCGGTTAACCGTATTCTCTGCCGCCTTACGACCCACCGTTTCTGGGGTCCATAAGTCATCACGATGACGTGCCACGGTGTAGCTGTAATCACGTTCCATCTCGCCGTTTTGACCAACGCCAATTACACAACAGCTAGTACTATGGCGGCTAGACGCATAACTAGCTAATAAGCCATGGCTATTGCCATACACTTTCACGCCGTAATGACTATCATAACTCGCGCCATCACTTTGCTTGATTGCACTGTCATAACTTAGCGCCTCTTTTTCTGCTGCAATCGCCACATTGGCAGCATAGTCTGGATCGGGTGCGTCAGGGTGGAAAAGATCAAGCTCAGGGATCTCTTGCACCATGTATTCTTTTGCTGCAGGGCCTGCAAATGGGTCTTCAGATGTGTAATGTGCAATATCTAGCGCCGCTATAACGGTTTGCTCGATTGCCGCTTCACTTAAATCAGACGTGGAAGCACTGCCTTTGCGTTGACCTCGGTAAACGGTAATGCCCAGCGCACCATCGCTGTTGAACTCGACATTCTCTACTTCACCCATACGAGTTGAAACACTTAAACCAGTGCTTTTAGTAATTGCGACTTCGGCGGCGTCAGATTTTGCCGATGCAAGCTTTAAGGCTCTTGCGACGGCTTGCTCTAGCTCGGTACGTTGCTCAGCAACCTGCTGTTTAATATCCATTGTCTTTCACATCTTGTCTTTGATGAACAATAGGATAACAAGAATTTCGCTTTCTCCCCATGATTCTTGTTAAAATAGTCATAATATTAATCAAAACACAGGCAACTGAAATGGCACGTAAGAATCAAAAAGCGCCATGGGAACCAGAAGAAGAGATCATCTGGGTAAGTAAATCCGAGATGAAGCGAGACATGGAAGAACTGCAAAAGCTAGGTGAGGAGCTTGTCGGCCTCAAACCTTCAGTTCTAGAAAAGTTTCCATTGAGTGAAGATTTGCGAGAAGCAATTGCTGACGCGCAACGTTTTAAAAATGAAGCGCGTCGTCGCCAATTACAACGTATTGGTAAATTGATGCGTTACGAAGATCCAGAGCCAATCCAAGCCGCACTGGATAAAATTCGTAATAAGCACTCTCAATTAACGGCGGTATTCCACAAACTTGAAGCGTTGCGTGATCGCGTAGTGGAAGAAGGTGACAAAGCCATTGATGACGTAATGGAAATGTACCCAGAAGCGGATCGTCAGCGTCTACGCCAACTTGCTCGCCAAGCAGCGAAAGAGAAAAAATCTGGGAAACCAGCAAAAGCGTACCGCGAAATCTTTCAGCTCCTTAAAGGTCTAAACGAAGAAGAGTTTTAATTCGAGGGCTCACGCAATGAGCATTCGATTTAAACGCAAAAAGCAGACGTCAATGTCTGCTTTTTTTATCTTTGGTTTTACAGTCAGCGTTACACTAAGCGATTAACGCGGTCTCCGCGCTCGAAAGCGTTAATGTTCTCAATCAAGATTTCCGCTAAACGTTGAATAGATGAGTCGCTGCCCCATGCAACATGCGGTGTCAGTAACAAATTAGGTAAACTCATATTGGCAATCAGCGGATTGCTCTCATCAGCCGGTTCTTGTGTAAAAACATCAAAACCAGCCGCTGCAATTTCTTGCTGTTTTAAGGCATCCACCAGTGCGCTCTCATCCACCAAACCTCCACGCCCTGTATTAATCAAAATGGAGTTGGACTTCATTTGTTGCAACTCTGCTTGACCAATTAAATTCTGAGTATGATCGTTGAGCGGGCAATGCAAGGTCAGCGCATCGGAGCGTTTTAATACTTCCTCAAACGGCACATAACCAGGCCGACATTCTGCCGCCCCTTTACGCTCAGAAAACAACACGGTCATTCCTAACGCTTGAGCCAGATTCGCCGTCGCTTGCCCTAGTGCCCCGCTACCAACAACACCTAACGTGCTACCACCAATATCCCCGATTGGGTGCGTAAAAAAACAAAACTGCTGGTTACGCTGCCACTCACCTGCGGCAATATCTTGGTGGTACCCAAATAAATTCCGTCTTAAAGCGAATAACATTGACATCACATGCTCGGGCACCGAACGCGTCGCGTAACCACGTACATTAGCAACCGCAATATCATGATTAGCACAGTAGTTCACATCGACGTTGTTAAAACCAGTTGCGGCAACCGCGATCATCCGTAATTTTGGTAGTTGCTCTAATACATGTTGGTCAAGCAGGACTTTATTGCTAATCACGATATCGGCATCTGCTAACCTTTCTATTACCTGCTCAGGCGCAGTTAGGTCGTACTCACGCCAGTGGTGCGGAAAGCCAGGTCGTGGGACCTCAATATGTTCTGGGATGGTCGCTCGGTCTAAAAATACGATGCTTGGCAAAGACATAACAACTCCTTGTTCACGGCTGAAAGACAGGATACATCAACCACAGTAACGAAATAGCCAAAAATAGCGAACTAGAAAGAACCGCTGTTGAGTGCAATTGGCATTAAGGGTGTGGCAACGTTTTATAATCAGGCAATGTACGCTCTGGCGAAAAATAGTTAAAGATCATCGCCTCGGCTTCAGGAGAAAAGTCACAGGGTACAAAAATACTGCTCAACTGTTCTGTGACTGGGTGATAAAAACTTAACTCCGCAGCGTGCAACTCTAAACGCTCTGAAAACTGATACGCCTCTTCAGTTGCATAAAACTCATCACCAATAATCGCATGACCAATCGCCATCAAATGCACGCGTAACTGATGCGATCGACCAGTAATGGGCAGTAGTCGCACAACGGTCGTATGGGTGCCATCAGGGTGCACTTCACGCTTCACTACTTGGAATAAAGTTTGAGATGGTTTGCCGTCGTCAAAACATACTTTTTGTCGTGGACGATTTGGCCAATCACAAATTAATGGAAGATCAATATTCCCTTCTTGCGGCTCAACATGCCCCCAAACACGTGCGTAATACACCTTGTGAGTGAGGCGATATTGGAACTGCTTTTTTAATGCTCGCTCCGCGGGTTTGTTTTTCGCCAGCAACATCAACCCTGATGTCGACATATCCAAGCGATGCACAACTTGAATTTCTGGATGCAACTCTTTGAGGCGGCTCCACATGCTGTCGTAATGCTCTGCAAGGCGACCAGGGACAGACAGCAGCCCTGATGGCTTATTCACTGCCAGAATGTCGTCATCCTCAAAAACGATATCGACCCAAGGGTCGGTGGGAGGGGTATATTCAAGCATTGCCATGGGAGATCTCTACAAAATAAAAACGCCGCGATTATATACCCAAATAGCACCCAGATGCAGGATTCTGAAGAAAAGTTCAACCTAATAAAACAAAGTCAATCCTTTAGCATAAAAACTAAAAATAGCACGTTGTAAATTTAGTTTGACAACAAGACGCATAACTGAATAGAGTGCTAGATGCACACAGCATGATATTCGCAAAGAATACTTAAAATAAATACACCAAAACACAGCATTTAAAAGACATTACCGTTGCGCAGTATAGGGCGATCGCTCAGCTTGTCATGTACTGCGGTATGTATCTCTTTAGAAAGATACATAAGATAAAAAGGACAATAAGCAATGGACTCCGCCGTTATAGATAAACCCCAATCCAAACTTTCCTTATTTTTTCGTTCGCTAGGCCCCGGCATATTAATGGCATCTGCTGCGGTCGGTGGCTCTCACCTCGTGGCATCAACCAAGGCTGGTGCGATTTATGGTTGGCAATTGGCTGCACTGATTCTGCTCGTAAACCTGTTTAAATACCCTTTTTTCCGAGCAGGCGTACAGTACACCATGGGGACAGGGCTCACCTTGGTTGAGGGCTACGCGAAATTAGGCCGGCCTTATCTATGGCTATTTCTATTTCTGAGCGTGGTATCGGCCGTCATCAATACCGCCGCTTTGTTGATGTTTAGCGCTAGCTTGCTGGGCTACTTCATTCCGTTTTCACTATCAATGGCATCACTCAGTATCATTGTGATTGTTACCTGCCTGCTCATATTATTTGCTGGCCATTACAAAGCGCTCGATACGCTATCTAAAGTGATCATGTCGGTGTTAACCATCGCGACTTTACTCGCTGTTTCTATCGCCTTTGGTAACCCTGTTGAACAAGTGGCCAACTTCGAGCCACCGTCACCTTGGTCTATTGCGGCTATTGGTTTTATCGTTGTGACAATGGGGTGGATGCCTGCACCGATAGAGATCTCCTGTTTAACCTCAGCATGGCTAAAACGCCAATCAAGCCAGCAAGAAGTAACATACCGCTCTGCTCTATTTGACTTTAATGTCGGTTATATTGGCACGGCGTTTCTTGCCATTATCTTTGTATCGCTAGGCTCTTTGATGCTTTATGGATCTGGCGTTGCGCTTGAAAGCTCTGGTGTTGGCTTCTCCCACCAATTGGTTGGCTTATATGCGGCAACGATTGGCGAATGGTCTCGTTACTTGATCGCGGTAATTGCGTTTTTCTGTATCTTTGGCAGCACGATTACCGTTATTGATGGCTATTCTCGCGTTATTTCGGATTCTCAACGCCTACTGCGCTCACAACCAGACACTAACCCTAAAACCACTTCAGCGATCATGCTGGTAGTCTCCTTACTTGCATTGGGTATTGTGGTTTTCTGGGCTTCTGCGTTATTGCCTATGCTGAACTTTGCGATGATCCTCGCCTTTATGACCACGCCATTCTTTGCTCTGCTAAATTACACATTAGTGAGCAAAACTGAGTTACCTGAGCCTTTGGCTGTTGGACCTAAACTAAAGTGGTTGTCGATTGCAGGCCTGATTTACTTGTTTGGCTTCTTGGCTGTATTTATCTGGTGGAAGTGGTTGATGTAAATGAGATAGCTATCAGTGATTAATGCATTCCGCTTAAAGAAACTAAACCGTAAATAAAGAAAAAGGTCTTCAACTGAAGACCTTTTTTAATGAGCAATAAATACTTACTTAGTTGTGGCTCACCACAATCAAACGCAGCGAGTCGAGCTGAACCTGAGCTTGGTTGATGTAACCAGTGAGCTCTTTAATTTGTGCGTCGATAGCTTCAATTTCTTCGTCACGAATATTTGGGTTCACCGCTTTCAGTGCTTGCAAACGCTCAAGCTCTGCATTCAAACTGTGCTGCATATCTTGATGAGCTTGTTTGCGTACTTCTTCGACCTTCTCTTCAATAAGAACATCACCGGCTTCAATTAAGCGGTGTACGTCTTTCTGTACCGACGTAACCAACTTGCTACCTAAGTGACGGTTTACAGGGCTGAGCTGGCGGTTAAAGCTTTCAAACTCCACTTGAGCAGACAAATCATTACCACGCGAGTCCATCATTAAACGGATTGGCGTTTTCGGTAAGAAGCGCGCGATACCACTGCGTTTTGGCGCTTGCGCATCTACCGCGTAAATCAACTCAAGAAGAATAGTCCCGACTGGTAACGCTTTGTTTTTCAATAGAGATACCGCAGACGTCCCCACCCCTTCACTCATAAGAAGATCGATACCACCCTGGATCATTGGGTGTTCCCAACTGATAAAGTGCATATCTTCACGAGATAAAGCCGTATCACGATCAAACGTGATCGTCGCTCCTTCGTATGGCAGACCTGGGTAGCTTGGCACCATCATGTGCTCAGATGGGGTCACAATCAGGGCGTTTTCACCTTTATCGTCTTGATTCAAGCCAATCGTGTCAAAAAGAGAAAGTGCGAAGGTGACCAGATTGGTATCGCCGTCAGTTGATTCAATTTTCTCAACGATTTGTTGTGCTTTTTCCCCGCCATTTGAATGCATTTCTAATAGGCGATCACGGCCTTGCTCCAATTGGGATTTCAGCTCTTTATTCATTTTTGCTGACGCTTCAATGATCTCATCTAGCGTGCTGGTATCACCAGAGGCAAGAATTTCAATCAGATCATCGGAGTACTTATCGTAAACAGCACGGCCTGTTGGGCAGGTTTCCGCAAAAGCGCTCAGGCCTTCATCGAACCAACGTGCTAGGATCGCTTGCGATGTGCCTTTCAGGTAAGGAACATGAATGTCGATATCGCGATTTTGACCGATACGGTCCAAACGACCAATACGTTGCTCAAGCAAGTCTGGGTTAAATGGCAAGTCGAACATGACAAGTTGGTTGGCAAACTGGAAGTTACGACCTTCAGAGCCGATTTCGCTACAGATAAGAACTTGTGCTCCACCTTCTTCTTGCGCAAAGTAAGCCGCCGCTTTGTCACGTTCAAGAATCGACATACCTTCGTGGAAAACGGTGGCGCGGATACCTTCACGCTCACGCAGTGCTTGCTCCAATTGCAGTGCGGTACTCGCACGAGAAGCAATCACGAGGATTTTCTCGCTGCGCTTCTCTTTTACTTTTTCAAGCAACCAATTCACACGCGAGTCAAACTGCCACCAGCTCGCGTCATCGCCTTCAAATTCTTGGAAAATTTCTTCCGGGTAAAGGTTCTTCATCGCACGTGCTTCAGAACTCATCTTACCGCCAATCATTCCAGCAACACGCATTGATGTAGTGTATTGCGGTGGAATATCCATTGGCATCAGATGCACGTTACGCGTAGGGAAGCCTTTGATGGCCGCGCGCGTGTTACGGAACAAAACACGCCCTGTACCATGACGATCCATCAAGTTATCGATCAGCTCTTGGCGTGCCGACGCTTTAGCTTCTTCGTCCGCTTCACTTTCAATAATACGGAAAAGTGGTTCTACGTCTTGCTCAGAAAGCAGTTCAGTAATTTGGTTTTTTGCTTCATTAGGTAGCTTTTCACCGGAAAAGAGTGAAGTAATCGCATCTGCTACGGGCGCGTATTGCTCTTCTTCCTCAACGAATGCTTCGTAAGCATAGAAGCGGTCTGGATCCAACAAACGCAGACGAGCAAAGTGACTCTCACGACCAAGCTGCTCTGGCGTTGCAGTCAGTAGCAACACACCTGGAGTACGTTCAGCCAAGCCTTCTACCACTTGGTATTCACGGCTCGGTTTATCTTGGCTCCATTCAAGGTGATGCGCTTCATCGACAACCAGTAGGTCCCATTCACCTTCCAGTGCTTGTTCAAAACGCTTGCGGCTCTTGCGTAGGAAATCCAAAGAACACAGCACATATTGCTGAGTATCAAATGGGTTTTCTGCATCCGCAAACGCTTCGATACAGCGCTCTTCGTCAAAGATAGAGAAATGCAGATTGAAACGACGCATCATCTCAACCAGCCATTGATGCTGCAGTGTTTCAGGCACCACAATCAAAATGCGTTCGGCACGACCAGACAGAACTTGTTGGTGGATGATCATGCCCGCTTCGATGGTTTTACCCAAACCTACCTCATCCGCCAATAAGACGCGTGGCGCGTGACGACGGCCAACTTCGTGCGCGATGTAAAGCTGATGAGGGATCAAACCTGCACGCATACCACATAGGCCACGCATTGGGCTCTTATGCTGCTCAAACTGGTTGGTTAGCGCACGGTAACGCAGAACAAAGTTGTCCATACGGTCGATTTGACCGGCGTACAACTTATCTTGAGGTTTGTTAAAACGAATTTGGTTGCTAAGGAAAATCTCACGCAGAACAACAGCGGTTTCTTGCGTGTCTTCACGAGTACCGAAATAGGTGTAAAGACCTTCATCTTCCAGTACTTCTTCTACTTTTAGAGACCAACCTTCTTGGCAATCGATGACATCCCCAACATTAAAGGTGACTCGGGTAACAGGTGCATCGTTACGTGCGTAAACTCGGTTTTCCTCTGACGCTGCAAACATCAATGTCACAGTACGAGCATCCATTGCTACAACGGTACCTAAACCTAAATCGCTTTCCGTATCGCTAATCCAGCGCTGCCCCAAAGCAAATGTCATGAATTGACTACCTCGTTATTAGTTCTTGATTCGTATTTCTTGTTGGTCTACTCATGCCCGTGGGCATGGATAATAGTTTAGATCTGATTCTGGCTTCTGCTATGCCGATAGCATTCGTCATTTCAGTATGAACTGAGTATTTTTTAAGCCAGCTCAACATGATAAATCGGACGTAGCCTATACGCAGAAAAAGGTCGCTAATCTTACTTGAAGCTGTGATTTAGGTCACGCCGAAACCGCACCAAGCAGAAACTTTTTTTCCCAAACTCTAAATGCAATCAAATTGTAAAATACTCATGCCAATTATTAAGTTGTAGAACGTAAATATTACGTATACTTCTAATGAGGGGCGTTTAAAACCATTGCATATGATTTAAGCGCGTTAGTACACGATTAGGATCAACACGGGTTTGCAGTAAGTTGTCTTGCTACTCGGTTGCACACTAGCCGACATCAGCCCGACAACCTCTATTGCAAGCAATCAGAGTTAGGTCACTTCACACCTATTTGGAAACGACCTAACAACTCGCATGCAGAGCCGTACTACGGCAAGGAGACGCTATGGGCGATACCGATCGGAAACTGTTTGTACTCGATACCAACATTCTTCTTCATGAACCCTTTGCCATCTTCTCTTTCCAAGAACACGATGTCGTTATCCCCATGACCGTGTTGGAAGAACTCGACCGAATCAAAGACAGTAAGCGCGACGTTGCAAGAGATGCGCGCGTGGCTATTCGCACCTTGGAAGATTTGTTTAAAGAAGCAACGCCAGATGAAATCTCTGAAGGCATTCCTGTTTCTAAAGACAACCCCGACCAAGGTACTATTTCCATTTTGGCGGATTTTGAACTGCAGGAAACCGTCAAAGCCTTCGCCGACAAAGCCGGTGACAACCGTATTCTCAACGCGGTGCTTTATCTGCAAAATAAACGTGCACCACGCGAAGTGGTACTGATCACGAAAGACATCAACATGCGTCTGCGAGCCAAAGGGGCTGGTGTACGCTTTGTTGAGGATTATAGAACCGACCAACTGATTGACGACATTCAATACCTAACCAAGGGCTTTCAATTGCGTGAAGGTGATTTCTGGAGCGGTATTGAGGAAGTAGAAAGCTATGCACTGGGTGGAAAAACTTACCATAAACTCAGTCGCGAACCCTTCGACCCAACCTTTATCAACCAATACGTTATTGATGAAGACAGTGACTTTGCTGGTCGCGTAGAAACCATCAATGAAGACAAGTTAACGCTTCTCGACCTGAGCCGCGAACGCCTAATGCATCGCAAGGCTTGGGACATCACACCTAAAAATATCTACCAGGGAATGGCGTTAGATGCCTTACTCGATCCAGAAATTGACTTGGTGATTCTAACGGGTGCGGCGGGTAGTGGTAAGACATTACTGGCAATGGCTGCAGCATTGGAACAAACCATTGAAAAAAGCATGTTCGATAAAATTATCGTAACACGTAACACGCCAGATATCGGTGAATCCATCGGCTTCTTACCCGGATCCGAAGAGGAGAAAATGATGCCGTGGTTAGCGGCGGTGACCGATACCTTGGAAGCACTACATAAACACGATCACTGCACTGAAGGCTCATTGAAGTACATCTGCGATAAAGCCAACATTCAATTTAAATCGATCAACTTTATGCGTGGCCGTTCGATTCAAAATGCGTTTGTACTGCTTGATGAGTGTCAAAACCTCACTGCATCACAAATCAAAACCATCATTACCCGCTGTGGTGAAGGAACCAAAATCGTCTGCTCCGGTAACTTGGCGCAGATTGACTCTCATTACCTCACCCCAGTGACATCAGGATTGACGTACATGGTTGAGCGCTTCAAGAACTTTGAAGGCAGCGCAAATATTCACCTCAACGGCGTGGTTCGTAGCCGCTTGGCGGAATTTGCTGAAGAAAACCTGTAATTGACACCGACTCGCAAAGCAAAAGAGCGCTCTAATGAGCGCTCTTTTTATAACGATTCGACTGAGTTACTCAGTGCCACCCACTGTCAGTGAGTCCAGCTTCAAGGTCGGCTGACCAACACCAACTGGCACACTTTGACCTGCTTTACCACATACGCCAACGCCCTTGTCGATACTTAGGTCGTTACCGACCATAGAGACTTGCTGCATTGCTTCGATACCTGAGCCAATCAACGTCGCACCTTTAACAGGGCGCGTAATTTTACCGTTTTCAATCAAGTATGCTTCGGATGCAGAGAACACAAACTTACCCGAAGTAATGTCCACCTGGCCGCCACCAAAGTTTGGCGCATACAACCCTTTCTCGACCGTCGAGATTATTTCTTCTGGCGTATGTTCACCTGGTAGCATGTAGGTGTTGGTCATACGCGGCATTGGTAAATGTGCATAAGACTCACGACGACCGTTACCTGTTGGGTTCACACCCATTAACCGCGCGTTTAGCTTGTCTTGCATGTAACCTTTCAGCACACCATTTTCGATAAGCGTGTTGTACTGACCGTTTACCCCTTCATCATCCACATTCAGTGAACCACGAAGGTCTTTTAACGTGCCGTCATCGACGATGGTACACAGCGAAGACGTCACTTGTTGACCCATTTTGCCAGAGAAAACCGAAGATTCCTTCCGGTTAAAATCACCTTCTAGGCCATGACCTACCGCTTCGTGTAGCAACACGCCAGGCCAGCCAGAACCCAATACCACTGGCATCATGCCAGCTGGTGCTGCTTCTGCTTCAAGGTTGATTAACGCCATGCGAATCGCTTCGTCTGCGTAATGAAAAGCTTGTTTCACACCATTGCTTTCCGTTAAAAAGAAATCGTAACCGAAACGGCCGCCGCCACCAGCACTACCGCGTTCACGTCGTTCACCTTTTTGTGCGAGCACGCTAATAGACAAACGCACCAAAGGACGAATATCGCCTGCATAAGTACCGTCTGTTGCCGCAACAAGCATCTGCTCATTCACACCGCTGATGCTGATCGAAACTTCTTTAATCAATGGTTCTTTAGTGCGGATGTAAGCATCTAGAGATTTGAGTAATTCTGTTTTTTGCTGCTTTTCCCATTCAGCTAGTGGATTCACAGCCGCGTAGTACGCTTGGTTTTCGGTGCGTTTAAACGCTTGGACTTTGCCATTTTGCCCTTGCTGAGCAATACCGCGCGCCGCCATTGCACTCTGCTTCAGGCCTTCAGGCTGGATTTGATCAGAGTAGGCAAAGCCTGTTTTCTCGCCAGTTACTGCACGGACACCAACACCACAATCAATGTTAAAAGAGCCATCTTTGATGATGCTGTCTTCTAGAACCAGAGACTCATGCCAGCTGGACTGAAAGTAAATGTCCGCATAATCGATCTGGCGCGTCGCAATGCTGGCAAGCGTGTCAGCAATGTCTTGTTCTGTCAGACCATTTGGGGCAAGGAGTGCCTGTTCTATTTGGTTTGTGCTCATAGTTAGCTCTTTTATTTCCGTCTCAATTCATTTTGAAAGCGACTGTGTTGAGTCAGCGGCATATTCTGCCTTACTTGTTGGCTTTGTGACAAATCTATCTCAGTCACCAATAAACCTACTTCATCCTGAAGCTGTTTATGGATACGTCCCCAAGGGTCAACGACCATTGAGTGTCCCCATGTTTTTCGTCCACATGGATGCGTTCCAGTTTGTCCGCTTGCCAAAATCCAACATTGTGTCTCAATCGCTCTAGCTCGCAATAATACTTCCCAGTGAGCTTGCCCCGTCACAGCGGTAAACGCAGCGGGCACCACAATGATATCCGCCCCTTCTTGACGCAATACTTTATAAAGTTCTGGGAAACGTAAATCATAACAAATACTCAATCCAACACTGCCGATATCAGTTTCCGCAACGACTATTTGATTACCCGCCATAAACGTATCCGACTCACGATAACTACCATAACCATCGGCTACGTCGACATCAAACATATGCAGTTTGTCATAGTGAGCAATGCATTTACCGTGCGGCGGAAATACAAGTGTTGTGGTGGTGACACCTTTTGCGGTTTGAATGGGCATGCTTCCGACAATTAGCGTTAACTGGTTCTTTCTAGCGATTTCACAGAGCCGCTGTTGAATCATGCCACTGCCAAGTGGCTCTGCATGTTGATGATAAGCTTCGCGACTGGAAAATAGCACTGTATTTTCAGGAGTAAGAACAAGTTTGGCACCTTGCTTGCTCGCTAAAGCACACTGTTTTTCAATGAAGTCCAAATTCGCGTTAATATCCGGACCCGAAGTCATTTGAATAATGCCAACACGCTCCATGTGTTTCCTCCCTATTCCATTATATTCGGTGAGTTATTTGGCCTGTTCACGCAGTTTTTCTGGCAGCTTATATTCACCTTTACTTCGCGAAATTTCTTTCACCGTTGGTGAATCTAGTGGGCCTTTCACTTCATAATTGACTTGAGTGAAGACCTCAACCACCGGAGATATCACCGTAGAGATGGCCAAGACATACAAAGCAGTTTGAGGCGCAACGGCAAACGCGGTCAGCATTGGTAGGCCTGATGTGATGTCTGGTGTGAATTTCACTTCCGCATCAACCATTCTGCTGTTCATATTAGCGATGCCGCGGATTTGCATTTCCCCTGCTAACGCATCCATTACGATATCATTGGTGATAAACACACCGTCTTGGATTTTGCCCGTTCCCGTGATCGAGTTGAATGCCATGCCTTTATCGAATACGTCGGTAAAGTCGAGCTGCATCTTACGGATGATAGAATCCAAGCTAAACAAGCCTAACAAGCGTGCCGCACCACTAACTTCACTGATCACGCCTTTACCAAATTCCGTTGAGACGTTTCCTTGCAAGGTTTGTGTCTTCATTGACCAAGGTGCGCCGTCCCATTCCATATTGGCATTGATCTCAAATGGTGCTTGTTGAATGCCTGATGTAATACCAAAGCGCTCCATAAGATCGGTGTTGTTATCACCTTTCATTTTCATGGTTAAGTTGGAATGACTACTCTCTTTCGTCAGGTCCCACCAACCACTCATATCAATGCGGTTTTTGCCGCTACTAAAGGTGATATTTTTCCACTCCAAGCGGTTCTGGCGACGCTGCAAATCAACATTCACTTTGCCCACTTTGTAGCCTTGCAGCCAAAAATCATCAATGTTCAAAGTTAAGTTTGGCATCTCAGCGTGAAACTTGCGGTCAAAATTGGTAATCAAAGGTGCGTTTTGATCTTCACTCGCAAAGATTGAACTGCGCTCTTTGGTCATCTCTTCAAACCCTGGGATGTACAGATGCAAGTGCTCTAGAGAGACCGATAGATCATAGGGTTTCAGATAGTTAGCTTTCCCTTTAACCTCTTGACTGTCCACATCGAGTTGCCAACTCAAATTTTTCTTGCTTGCTGAAAAATCCACATCATGAAACTCAATCCCACCGAGCTGTAAGTTTGGCGTTTCAACTTCAATGCGTGTCGGCAATGGAATGGTCGGCGTTTTCATGCTTGCCAAAACAGACGATGAAGGCTTGCTCTCAGAGACCTGCGCAAGCTCAGCCCATTGGTCTAAATTCAGTTCTTCGACACGCACCGAAGCATCGTGCCCGACAATAGGACTAATCCGGAAGCCACCTTTGCCAACCATTAAATGAGTCGCAGTCAGAACCGGGACATCGCCAGCGATATCTATCTCAGTTTGATACTTCACATTTGGGATCTGTAGTCTTGCTGAAATACTCTCTTGGTTGCCGGATGCTTGCAGTTTCGCTTGCCCAGACTCACCAATTTTTTTCGCTAAAGGATAAGGATATTGACTAGCCAGACGATTTAGCTGCGCCAGCACTTCAAGCTGATAAGTGAAACCAACATCATTGAGTTGCAAGTCAATGTCCATTTGCCACGGCGCATGGCCAGAAACAAGGTTTAACCAACGCTCACCGACATAGGGTTTGAGAGGCTCGACATCCCAATCTCCTAATGTATTAATTGTCACGTTGTAGCCTTGCTCCGCACTCTCTCCATGGAAATCAAGAGAGATAGGCTGTTGTAATAATTCGGCCGACAAACCCGATGTGGTAACCACATCATTGTCGAAGGTGATGCGCCCTGTGGCGTTTTCAAGCGTCATTGGCGGCGCTTCAATATCAACACGATTTTCTGTTAAATCTGCATAACCCCAAGCGCGAGACTCTTTCTCAAAATCAAACGGTATGTTGAGTTGAAACTCAGAGTAAACGGGCCCACTCACTTGCAGCGCTGTCAATGCGGCACCGACTGAATCCACTAATGGCGTCGCCATCATGTAGTCACGGACTTCATTACGCGGCGCGCTTGCTTTCGCTTCAATCTCGATGTGTCCACCTTCTGCCAACTCAGGGATTCGCCCAGTGATACGCTTGGCATGAACGCCATTTAGTGTGGCTGATTTTGAATCCAAATACATGGCATCATTTTCAAACAGCAAGTCTAGCTGCAAATCCGTGATGGTTGGCCATGCCGTATCAAAGCTAAATTTCGCGTCTTTTAATCCAACCCAAGCTTGGAACATGCCATTATGTTCTTTGTAAGGAAAATCACCTAACTCGCCATACCACAACAATTTCGCTGTGTTCACTTTACCGCCCTGAATCGCGGTCGAAAGATAGTCGGTCAAGTCTTGTCCAAGTGCCAGAGTCGGTAGATAGCGCCATGTCTCACCCGCGTTGTAGAGATCCGCTTCGGCATAGAACGATAAAAATGGGCTTTGTTCTTTTGGAAAATCAAGACGGAATGCCCCCAAGACTTGAAGATCAGGCGTTGCTGCCGTCACTTTATCCGCCCACAAACGCCAACCCGCATCATCTTGCTGCCAGATAATATCGACTTCACCTTGTTTGATATTCAGCGGAGCTTGGAATACATCGCCGTACGGAAAGACATCATCAATGACGGTGACTCTTGCTTTAGCTTGATTCACATCCCCCGATACGCTGCCCTGTACGTGATGAAACCCGGGTAGGAGCTCCCATTGTGTCATCGCGAGTTCATCCAGTTCAGCCGAGTAGCGTAAGGTGTCTAAACCACCGTTCATTGACAATCGGACATCTTCGACCCGACCTTTCGGTGCTAGTTTGTTAATAAGGTCACTGGTCGACTCTGACTCTGGAGCCAGCTTAATGAGCGGAATGAGTGCTTCAATGTCGAGTTGAGAGAGATTAAGCATCCAGCCGTTTGGTTGCCAATCAAACGCGACGTCTAGCTCTGGCCAAGGGGTATTATCGGTTCTGATCTGAAGTGAGTGGCCATTTACTTTCCAGCCTTGTTTATCTGGTCGAAGATTGAAAATTCCAGACTCAATAAACAGCTCATGATGTCCATCTTCATTCCACACCAACTCGGAAGGCAGCAATTCAACATAAGCATCATGCGGTTGGCTATGTTTGAGCGTTAGCCAAGTATTTAAGCTGACTTTACCCGACTCTGCTCCTGACTCTTCTTGCATGTAAGTGGTCAGCCAAGGTGTGACCGAGACATCTTGAGCACTCACGTAAAACTCACCAGATACATCGCGCAACGAGCCATGATCTTTAAAGTTAGCGCTTACTAACAATGAGTTCAGGCGAACATCGGCAATGCTAACCGTGCCTTCGGCTACGTGACGTTTCCCTTGATTGCTCCAACGAAGCTGCTCAATATCTAAACGGCGAGTTTCACCAGACACCGACTTATACCAAATCCGTGAATCGCTAATAGTGAAGTCTTCGAACTGACGTAAAAGAAGTGAGTCGAGTTGGTCAATGAGTTTCACTTCGCTCTTATCCACTTCAGGCTTCGGATCTTGACGATGAGAAGTCGGCAGAATGTCTACCGTGTGAATGTCTAAAGCGAGGTTATGAATGGTAAGGTCTGCAACTACAGGTTTAAGTTGAAAAAGAGATTGAATAAGGTCGAACTCAATTTGGACTTCTTCAACAGCGAAGCGTGCATCTTGCACGTTTGGTAGATTTGCCTCTAAACCCAGTAACGCAATTGAGGGATGATTATTGCGCCACGTCCCTGCGACATTGGCAATAGAAACGTCAAAACCTGTGCCTTGTTTGACCCAGGTTTTGATCTCATCTTGGAAATGGTTAAGTTGCGGCAGTGTGACGCGAAGCGTGGTTACTAATATGGCTAATAACACCAATACAGTAACTAAACTCCACGCACAAAAACGCCCAAAACGGTTAACACCAGAATTCACAAATGTTCCAAATTACATCATTACGACGTCAAACTGTTCCTGAATGTACAGGGGTTCAGCCTGAACTCGCACTTGCTTGCCAATAAATACTTCGAGCTCAGCCAACGCATGAGACTCATCGCCCAATAGCGCTTCAGCAACAAACGGCGATGCGTACACGACAAAATTATCGGCGTCGTAAGCACGGTTCACACGAGTAATCTCGCGTAATATCTCAAAGCATACGGTTTCGACCGTTTTCACGCTGCCACGGCCTTCACAAGTAGGACAGCCAGAACACAAGATATGTTCAATACTTTCTCGCGTGCGCTTACGCGTCATTTCAACTAAGCCAAGCTGGGTAAAGCCGTTGATGTTGGTTTTTACTCGGTCTTTCGCCAGCGCCGTTTCCAGTGAGGTAAGTACTCGCTGACGATGCTCTTCGGATGCCATATCGATAAAATCAATAATGATGATACCGCCGAGGTTACGTAAACGTAGCTGACGCGCAATAGCTTGCGTTGCCTCTATATTGGTATTGAAGATAGTCTCTTCGAGATTACGACGACCAACAAATGCACCCGTGTTGATATCGATGGTGGTCATGGCTTCGGTTTGATCGATGATCAAATAGCCGCCCGATTTTAGCTCGACCTTGCGCTCTAAAGAACGCTGAATTTCGTTTTCGGTGTCGTACATGTCAAAGATTGGCTTGTCACCTTCGTAAAGCTCAAGCTTATCTGTTAACTCCGGTACATACTCAGAAGTGAATTCTTTCAGGTTTTCATATTCAAGGCGGGAGTCGACCATGATCTTATCGAGCTCTGTGCCAACAAAGTCACGCAGAATGCGTTGAGCTAAGCCGAGTTCACCGTAAAGTGTTGAACGCGTTTTGTATTTTGAGCGACGCTCCATGACTTTTAGCCACAAACGCTTTAGAAATGCCGCATCTTGAGAGAGCTCTTTTTCATCAGCGCCTTCTGCCGCGGTACGAATGATAAAACCACCGTGCTCATCGCAGTAATGGTTCACCACCTTTTTCAAACGCTCGCGCTCTTTTTCACTTTCAATACGCTGCGAAACACCGACATGGCTGGCCCCCGGCATAAAAACAAGATAACGCGAAGGTAAGGTGATATCCGTCGTTAAACGCGCACCTTTTGTGCCGAGCGGATCTTTGACCACTTGCACAACAATGTCTTGTCCCTGGCGTACCAGCTCAGAGATATCACGGACTTGAAACTGCTGTTTTTCGTTTTCTGCCACACATTCGGTATGAGGAACAATATCTGACGCATGTAAAAACGCCGCTTTATCTAAACCAATGTCGACGAAAGCCGCCTGCATGCCTGGTAACACTCGGCTTACTTTGCCTTTGTATATATTGCCCACAATACCGCGACGCGATTCGCGCTCGATATGTATTTCTTGTAGTACTCCACCTTCAATCATGGCCACACGAGTTTCACTCGGGGTCACGTTAAGCAGCAATTCTGCACTCATGTGCACACCTCAAAACAATTATAAAAATTCTTGAATTAGCTGATCGGTTTCGAACAAAGGTAAGCCTACTACAGCGTGATAACTGCCTTCGATTCGGGTGACAAATCGCCCTCCGAGTCCCTGAATACCATAACTTCCAGCTTTATCGCATGGCTCTCCTGACTGCCAATATTGTTCGATTTCTTCGTGAGTCAGTGGTTTGAACCACACGTCAGTGGTAACGACCACTGAATGTTGTTGTTCCGATGATACAACGCTCACCGCAGTCATCACTTGATGGCGACGACCCGATAAGTCAGTAAGCATACGCTTTGAATCTTCAAAACTTTTTGGTTTTTCTAGCACACGGTCATCGCATACTACGACCGTATCAGAGCCCAATACAACGGAATCAGGCTTAGCCAACGCTAAGCCTGCCTGAGCTTTTTCCAAAGAAAGACGCAACACGTAATCTCGTGCTTGCTCATGAGCCTGTTTGGCTTCCTCAATATCAGGCAATACGATCTCAAAATCATAACCCAGTTGAGCAAGCAGCTCTTTTCTTCTCGGAGAACCCGATGCGAGAACGAGAGATAAGCTTTTCTTCACCGCTTTACCTTACGTGCCATGCACGACGAACTCGTCGCATTAATAAAAACATCCATGGCCAAAGTATACAGTTTATTGCCGCCGTCCACAGAGATAATGGATTAAATACTACGTCCTGGTTCAAATATTCCCCACAGAATATCAAAACTTCCAATAACGCAGTAAAAAAGGCAATTAAAATCGACTGTTGCCACAAAGCCATGTTGCGAATCAACAGGAAATTCAGCGCCACGAGGTAGATAACGATCGACATCATCATGCCACGAATTCCAAGCGTTGAGCCGATCAAGATATCCCATAATAAGCCCAACACTAGCGCAGTTCCGACGTTCACTCGGTGCGGTAGTGCCAACACCCAATAACACGTAACAAGGAACAACCATGAAGGGCGTAACACATCTAACACACCTGGCCATGGAATGGTTTGCAGTACCAGCGCAACGAAGAAACTGACGCCAATCACCATTCGGCTACTCAATACATTATTGGCCATCGGTTACCTCTTGTTCTTGCTCTAACCCTTCATCTACATTGGACCGCAGTACTTTGTGTTGACGGTCTTCATTCGGCCAAATCAGCAGTAGGTAGCGTAAGCGATCAAACTCCACAACCGGCTCAGCCTTGATTGAAGCGAACTCTTGACGCGTATCGTGATCCACATTGGTAACCGTCGCGACTGGGTATCCCTCAGGGTAAATGCCACCTAAACCGGATGTCACCAATAAATCACCAACCTGAATATCTGTGCTGGTTGGAATGTGCTCCAGTTGGATTTCATCCATTTCACCATTGCCCGATGCGATCACTCGGATATCATTGCGGATCACCTGGACAGGAATTGCATTTTTCGCGTCCGTTAGCAGCAGAACACGTGCGTTGTGCGCTGCGACAAACGTGACCTGACCAACGATGCCTTTCTCATTGATAACAGGCTGACCAACGTAAACACCATCAATACGGCCTTTATCGATCACCACTTGATGACGATAAGGTGAAGTATCAACCGCCATTACTTCTGTCACGACTTTCTTTTCATCACGGACAAATGAAGATCCTAGCAACTTACGTAGGCGTTGGTTTTCTTCTTTATATTGGTCGAGCAAGATAAGCTCGCTTTTCAGGCGTAGCACTTCTCGCTTTAAGCTGCGATTGCCTTCAACCAATGCCTGATGAGAATTAAAACGTTCAAATACGCCATCGAACATACTACGAGGCAAATTCGCTGCGTACTGAATCGGTGCAACCATACTGTTTAGTAGGTATCGAACGTTGGAAAACGTATCTAGACGACTATCGGCCAGCATTAAGCTCGCCGACACGATGACAGCAAAAAACAGACGTAATTGCAGAGACGGACCTCTGCCGAAAATCGGTTTCATCTTGTTTTTGACCTGATTGCTTCCATGATTATTGAGCCTTACTTGGCAACCTAAAAATACTTAACTAAATACTTTTAGGTATGGAGCATGTTTGAATTACAGAGAGAGCAGAAATGAAGGTGAAGCCCGACATGAGCTTCACCTAAACCTTTATTCTTCAGAGAACAGATCGCCACCGTGCATGTCGATCATTTCTAGTGCTTTACCGCCACCACGCGCAACACACGTTAGTGGATCTTCCGCGATAACCACAGGAATACCCGTTTCTTCCATAAGTAGGCGATCAAGATCTTTCAGTAGTGCGCCACCACCGGTTAGCACCATGCCGTTTTCAGAGATATCTGAAGCTAGCTCTGGTGGACACTGTTCTAGTGCAACCATGACTGCTGATACGATGCCAGATAGCGGCTCTTGAAGCGCTTCTAGGATCTCGTTTGAGTTCAAGCTAAAGCTGCGTGGCACACCCTCTGCAAGGTTACGACCGCGAACTTCAATCTCTTGAACTTCATCACCAGGGTAAGCAGAACCGATTTCGTGTTTGATCTTTTCAGCCGTTGCTTCACCAATCAAGCTGCCGTAGTTACGACGTACGTAGTTGATCACAGCTTCATCAAAGCGGTCACCACCGATACGTACAGACGATGAGTAAACCACACCGTTTAGAGAGATAACGGCAACTTCAGTTGTACCACCACCGATATCGACCACCATTGAACCTGTCGGCTCAGATACGCGTAAACCAGCACCAATTGCCGCCGCCATTGGCTCGTCGATTAGGTAAACTTCACGGGCACCAGCACCAAGTGCTGATTCACGAATTGCGCGACGCTCAACTTGGGTAGAACCACAAGGAACACAAACAAGAACACGTGGGCTTGGCTTTAGGATGCTGTTGTCATGCACTTGCTTGATAAAGTGCTGAAGCATTTTTTCGGTTACGTAGAAGTCAGCGATTACGCCGTCTTTCATTGGGCGGATAGCGGAAATGTTGCCAGGTGTACGACCAAGCATCTGTTTTGCTGCGTGACCGACTGCAGCAACGCTTTTTGCAGAACCTACACGATCTTGACGAATAGCAACTACAGAAGGTTCATCAAGGACAATTCCTTGCCCTTTTACGTAAATTAGAGTGTTGGCTGTACCTAAATCGATAGATAGATCGTTAGAAAACATGCCACGAAGTTTCTTAAACATACTCTTCGCTCATCCTGCAAAAATATAGAAGACAAAAATTGCTCTAAATGTACCAATGCCTCGCTGTCACAGCAAGGTATTGGTACACAAACATGAGCAGAAAGCCTCAATTTCTTGCAGTTTCCTAACTTAAGGGCAAAAACCTAAGTTGTTACTGTCCGGTTAACCCTGGCTCACCACGGTAAATCACGCGATCGTTACCTCGATGAATACCAAAGGTGACGACGGATGATGGGTTTTCTTCGGAGTCATTATTTTACGTTGGGGGTAATGCACCGCTAGCCAATAACCACAATCTAATACACCTTGCTGAGTAAAGGGAGACACTAACCCGTCCTCAGTCATAGTAAGGTTAAAACCATCCATCAGCATATGTTCTGGCTCGCCTTGTACTAGCCAAGCTTGACGATAACGCTGAACACTATCTTGCATCCAAACTCTCGCCAACTTAGCCCCAGTTACTTGTGCTTGCTCGGTGACAGGACGTAATTTGACCGCCAAACCCACCGCCATAATCGTAGCAATAACCCCAAACACAATAAGCGTTGCTCGGCTTTGATTTTCAACCACCTATTAGCCGCCTTTGATGATGTCGAGCATTCCCCACATTGGTAGGAAGATACCCAATGCCAGCACCATGACCATGCCTGCGACAATCACCAAAAGTAATGGTTCTATTCTTGCGGTCAGCGTTTTTAGATCGTAATCGACTTCTCGATCGTAAAAGTCCGACACCTCCAGCAACAACTCATCAATACGACCAGTTTCTTCACCTACTGCAATCATCTGAATCACCAATGGGGTGAATATTTTACTGTTGATGGCCGTCACTGAAATGGTGCTACCCGCTTCAATTGCGGACTTCATCTCAAGAATTCGGTTTTCTAAAAAACGGTTCCCTAAGGCTTCCCCGGCCAAAGCCAAAGACTGGTTAAGTGGCACACCTGATTTCAGCATCAACGAAAAGGTTCTGGCAAAACGAGAAAGCTGCGCACGATTAACGATATCGCCTACAATTGGCAGCCGAAGCCGAAACTTATCGAACTTCTCCCGACCATCAGCCGTCGCCACCCACGCTCTGAACACCGTAAACGCGCCAATCATTGCCACAACCAGCAACGGCTTTGTTGCGTAATTCGATGGAACTAAATCAGGAAGTTACGATCTGATCGGTTACATCAGTTAATCATCGTAGCC
>NZ_JAWOWF010000048.1:0-38491 GCF_033340295.1 Vibrio sp. 1401 | reverse complement strand
TGGTAGTTCAGTTGGTTAGAATACCGGCCTGTCACGCCGGGGGTCGCGGGTTCGAGTCCCGTCCACTCCGCCACTTAATATCGACAACCTCGCTTATGCGAGGTTTTGTCAAATCTAGAATATGAAAATTCTATAGGGGTGTAGCTCCAATTGGCAGAGCAGCGGATTCCAAATCCGCGTGTTGGGAGTTCGAATCTCTCCACCCCTGCCACATATCAGGCTCTGACTTAGGTCAGAGCCTTTTTTGTATCTGGTTTCTTCTCATTATTACAGCTTATTTCTACTCTTATCCCGTAAGTATGGCTTTCTGCTGTACTTTGGCAGCATTTAATCTACTGAACGAACGAAACTACAGTTAGCTGTAATGATCAGTGGCCCGAAATTTTAATAATAAAGGGGAATCACTATTTATATTTAGTTACACTCAACCGATCTGGATTAATGAGTAACTATGTATGGATATATCTCGTCGACGCTTTCTTCAATCATCCTTAGCAATCTCCGCGCTTGCCGTTCTACCTGCATGTTCTCTATCTAGGAGCACTAATAAGCAGGGGCAATATATATACGATATCACTGCAGAGCCTTCTACTGCAGAATTAGTCCCTGGGTTTAACAAAGACGTACTCGCATTTAATGGTTCGATTCCAGCGCCTGTGATTCGTTGTCGCCAAGGCGAGAAAGTTATAATTCGGTTTACTAACAAGCTTTCAGAGCCGACTACAATCCACTGGCATGGCTTGCGAATCCCTATTGAAATGGATGGTGTACCTTTCTTGAGCCAGCAGCCTATCATGCCAGGTGAAACATTCGTTTATGAATTTACACCACCAGATGCGGGCACATTTTGGTATCACCCACATATGAATAGTGTGAAGCAGCTTGGTAAGGGCTTAGTCGGGCTAATTGTCGTTGAAGAGGCAGAGCCTGTTCAGTTTGATGAAGAGCATGAAGTCGTCCTCAAGCATTGGCACTTAGACAAACAAGGTCAGTGGAAGAACCTTATGGTGCCGCGCTTGAGCGCTCGTATGGGGACTCCCGGAGAGTGGAGTAGCGTCAATGGTGTGCATGAACCTGTTTATACGCTGAAGCAGAATGCTACCACACGATTAAGAATTGCTAATGTCGATAACACCATTACTTACCCGATCGCTATAGAAGGCGCAGAGGCTTGGGTTATTGCTATTGATGGTAACCCTGTTAAAACGCCTTATAAGCTCACTCAGCACAAAATTGGTCCGGGAATGAGGTTAGATATCGGATTGATTGCTCCAAAGGCTGGAAAACGTGTTTATGTGCGTCAAATGAAAGGACGCTTCCCATTCCTTTTGTGCGAGTTTGACGTTGTTGAGTCTGACCTGTCGAACAACCAGAAACTGCCTTTATTACCTCTCAACCCTGTGCCAGCTCTCGATTTGAAAAATGCAGAGCAAATCGATTATGTGTTTGAGTGGGAGGGGGCGATCACTCCTGCTGATAAATCGGGCAAAGCGATACCTAAATTCTGGCTGATGAACAAACGGGCTTGGGAGGGAATGAGCAAAGATAATATTCCAGCGCCCCTTTCAACATTGGAGATGGGAAAAACCTATATCTTCAACCTAAAGAACGTCACCCAATATCATCATCCTATTCACCTTCATGGACACACATTTACGGTTCTTGAGTTAGATGGAAAAAAACTCGACGAACCGTTTCATACCGATACGGTCTTGCTTGGAAAAAACGGCAGTGCGAAAGCGGCATTTGTTGCAGATAACCCTGGACGTTGGATGTACCATTGTCATGTGATCGAACACATGAAGACGGGGTTGATGGGTTATATTGAAGTAAAGTGACTCCTGTAACTTTTTAAATCTTGATAAGTTTTAAGCGCTATAATTTGCTGAATTCTAAGATTGTATAATCACTATTGCCGTAAATTTGATTACAATGTCTCCATTAACTTTTCTGGGGGAATTATGGGACAACTATCCGTTTTGGGTTTTATTGCATTGGGTGGTGCATTTGGTGCATGTTCTCGTTACTTAATTTCTGAACTTTGTGTCATTTTATTGGGGCGTGGTTTTCCATATGGTACGTTAACCGTTAACGTTGTTGGCTCATTTATGATGGGCTTATTGATAGCAGCTTTCGATAATGAACTTTTGGCAACGGAACCTTGGCGACAAGTGATTGGCTTGGGTTTTTTAGGCGCACTAACGACGTTTTCCACCTTCTCGATGGATAATGTTTTGCTTATGCAGCAGGGCGCTTTCTTTAAGATGGGGTTGAACGTATTGTTGAATGTCGTGTTAAGTATTTCAGCGGCGTGGATAGGCTTTCAATTATTGATGCGCAGCTAGCAAAGTAGTTAAAAATTGAACAGGTCGGCTTGGTTTCACCAAGCCGTTTTTATATACTGACATCACTTGTCGGAGTGCCATAAGGCTGAGACCGTTAATTCGGGATCCGTTGAACCTGATCAGATTAGAATCTGCGAAGGGAACAAGAGAAGATATTCACACCGGAGTTCTTTCTGGTTGATCTATCAAAAGTCGAATGTTGTTACAGGCAAATATCGTAAGCTTTAACTAGCCTTAATTTGACTCCTCTTGTCGCATCTATCCGCCAAGCATTTTTATCCAATTACTTTTTATCTAGTATAACAAAGCAAGGAAAAATGCTATGTCGAGTCGCAAACAAGCGAGACTGGAAGCAAAACAGTTCATTGATACACTCTCGGTACAACCGTACCCCAATTCAAGCAAAGTCTACGTAGAAGGCTCACGTCCAGATATTCGTGTGCCAATGCGTGAAATATCACTCGCTGATAGCCTTATTGGAGGCACAAAAGAAGCGCCTATATTCGAACCTAATGAGCCAGTACGCGTTTACGATACGTCGGGTGTATACACAGATCCAGAGCACACCATAGACCTCTATAACGGCTTACCTAAGCTGAGAGAAGGGTGGATTGAAGAGCGCGCCGATACTGAGCTACTTGATGAAGTAAGCTCGGTGTACACCAAAGAACGCTTAGAAGACGAAACACTAGACGGTCTTCGTTACGGTAATCTACCACGTATTCGACGTGCCAAAGATGGCCATTGTGTGACTCAATTGCACTATGCTCGCAAAGGTATTATTACCCCAGAAATGGAATATATCGCGCTGCGTGAAAACATGGGGCGTGCCAAGTATCGCGATGAAGTGCTGAATCAACAGCATCCGGGTCAAAGCTTCGGAGCGAACCTACCAAAAGATATTACCGCCGAATTCGTGCGTAAAGAAGTCGCCGAAGGTCGCGCTATTATCCCTTCAAATATTAACCACCCAGAATCCGAACCAATGATCATTGGACGTAACTTTTTGGTCAAAGTGAACGCCAACATCGGTAACTCATCGGTCACTTCTTCGATTGAGGAAGAAGTAGAAAAGTTAGTATGGGCAACGCGTTGGGGTGGAGATACCGTAATGGATCTTTCTACTGGACGTAACATCCACGAAACTCGCGAGTGGATTCTACGTAACAGTCCGGTTCCGATCGGTACCGTGCCAATGTACCAAGCGCTTGAGAAAGTGAATGGTGTTGCTGAAAACCTTAACTGGGAAGTGATGCGCGATACCCTGATTGAGCAAGCAGAGCAGGGCGTTGACTACTTTACTATCCATGCCGGTTTACTACTTCGTTATGTGCCAATGACTGCAAAACGCGTTACTGGTATCGTCTCTCGTGGTGGTTCTATCATTGCGAAATGGTGTTTAGCGCATCACCAAGAAAGCTTCTTATATACCCACTTCCGAGAGATCTGTGAAATCTGTGCTAAGTATGATGTGGCACTTTCTCTCGGTGATGGTCTGCGTCCTGGCTCGGTGGCCGATGCTAACGACGAAGCGCAATTTGCAGAGCTTCGTACCCTTGGTGAGTTAACCAAGATTGCGTGGGAATACGACGTACAAGTAATTATCGAAGGTCCTGGTCATGTTCCAATGCATATGATCAAAGAGAACATGGAAGAGCAGTTAGAGCACTGTCATGAGGCTCCTTTCTATACCCTTGGTCCATTGACGACAGACGTCGCTCCTGGTTACGACCATATTACTTCAGGCATCGGCGCTGCCATGATTGGTTGGTATGGCTGTGCAATGCTTTGCTACGTAACTCCGAAAGAGCACCTCGGTTTACCAAACAAAGAAGACGTGAAAGTAGGCATGATCACTTACAAGCTTGCTGCGCACGCCGCTGATTTAGCGAAGGGACACCCTGGTGCACAAGTTCGTGATAACGCGCTTTCTAAAGCTCGCTTCGAGTTCCGTTGGGAAGACCAATTCAACTTGTCGCTCGACCCAGATACCGCGCGTGCTTTCCATGATGAAACCTTGCCTCAAGAGTCTGGAAAAGTCGCTCACTTCTGTTCGATGTGCGGACCAAAGTTCTGCTCGATGAAGATTTCGCAAGAGGTTCGAGAATATGCGAAAGACACTGAGCAAGTTGCTGCGGACCAAGCTATCTCGATCAAAATGCTGGATGATCCTCTTGAGGGGATGCGTCAGAAATCGCAAGAATTTAGAGAGTCAGGCTCCGAGCTATACCACCCAGCAGCACATGCCGAGGTAAGTGACTAATGAGCAAAATCCTTATTCCGTCATCATTGATTGAACTGACAGGTTTAGTTCAGCAATGTTTGTTGTTGGCGAAAGAACAGGGTTTTAGCATCGAAGACATTGAGTTGGGTGTGAGCCCAACTCAATCTATTCAGCTTGTTCGCGACCAACAGATTACACATATAACGACTGACCTTATTGGTGGACATAACTTTGAGCCTGAGTGTTCATTTACTCTCTATTACCGTTCTGCTTTGTCGGTAGAAGCGTGTGCTAAGCAACCGTCGAAAGCGATTTATATTGGCATTGCTGATACGCAGGTTTCCGATGAAAAGGAGAAAGTGCTTCAGCTTGATATCTGGCGTCACCCAATCAACGACGAAGTGAGAGCGCTTTCTGTTAAGTCCAAACTCAACGCAATGTTCGATCCCGAACATCACCTTGCTTGGACAGTAACGCTGACAGTACTCGATTTTCCTATCGAAGATGCGTTAACACTTGCTCGAGGAATGCTAACTCAACAAGCGAATGTTTCACGTGAAACACTGTTGAGTGACAACCTTGATGAGGGACGACCTACTCAGTGGGCTGACCAATTTGATGATTTCCCCACACCTGTACTGGAGGATAACCGACTAGGTATTCAAGTTGGTTGGTCTGCACAAGGTGAGAGCGTTAGCTTTCCAACTCTAACTAAGCAAAGTCTAGGGCTCTATCCAGTCGTTGATGATGTTGCTTGGATTGAGCGTCTACTGCCACTAGGCATCAACACTATTCAACTGCGAATAAAGAACCCACAACAAGCCGATTTAGAACAACAGATCATTCGAGCAATTGAGCTAGGTCGTCAGTATCAAGCACAAGTGTTCATCAATGACTATTGGCAGTTGGCAATCAAGCATGGCGCTTATGGTGTTCACCTAGGACAAGAAGACATAGAAGAATCGAATTTGGCTCAGCTAACTAAAGCCGGCATTTGTCTTGGTCTTTCTACTCATGGTTATTATGAGCTACTGCGCATCGTACAAATTCATCCTAGTTACATCGCGCTAGGGCATATTTTCCCAACCACCACAAAACAGATGCCATCGAAACCACAAGGTTTGGTGCGCTTGTCTCTTTATCAAAAGCTGATTGATAGCATTCCTTACGGAAACACAGAGTTGGTTTTCCGTCCCGCAAAAGACAAAGCAGGTAGTGACTATGTGCTTGGCTTTCCGACGGTCGCGATTGGTGGCATTGACCAATCTAATGCTGACCAAGTTTGGCAAACAGGTGTTTCTAGCTTAGCAGTAGTGCGTGCTATTACGTTGGCAGAATCACCTCAATCGGTCATCGAGTTCTTCGCACAACTGATGAAGGAAAGACAGCTAACGTTCACTGATCAGAATAGTGAGTTGGCGGATACCAAGAGAGGCGAGCATGCTCACGGATAAGCAGTTCCTTCGCTATCAGCGCCAAGTCGCTCTGCCTGAAATTGCCGAAATTGGGCAAAAGCGTTTGAGCAAATCGCATGTGCTGATCATCGGTTGTGGTGGGTTAGGGAGCGCAGCGAGTTTGTACTTGGCATCAGCGGGTGTTGGTAAATTGGTAGTGGTCGATGACGATGAAGTTGATAGCAGTAACCTACAACGTCAGATCATTTATCGTGAACAAGACCTACAAGTTGCGAAAACAAAAGCGACTGTAAAGCAACTGACTGACCTTAATTCTATGGTTCAAATTCGTGCCCTCAATAAGCGATTAGACAAAGCACAGCTTCAGCTTGAGGTGATACTAGCGGATGTGGTGCTCGACTGCACCGATAACATGCCAACGCGTCAGCTCATTAACCAAGTTTGTTTCGAGCAAAATACGCCGCTCATCTCGGCGGCGGCAATTGGTTGGCAAGGGCAATTCGCTGTCTTTGATTATCAAACGCAGATTGAACAAGAAGCAGAGAGTACAGCCTGTTACCGCTGTTTGTATCCGTTCGACGAATTACCGCAAACGCAAAAGTGCAGTGAGAGTGGTGTCGTCGGTCCGGTGGTGGGCACACTTGGCAACTACCAAGCGATAGCGGCAATTCAAAAACTGGCGACGGGAAAGTTTCATGTCGAGGCTGCCAAGTTGCATCTGTTTGATGGGTTGAAACTGCAATGGCAAACCATGGCGATAAGCAAAGACAAACAGTGCCAAGTGTGTGCTCAGATTTAGCTTACGAGTAATAGGCAGAATTAAGAGAGTTGGAAGCAATGACGTTATCAGAACAACAAACAACACAAATGACCGCTGCTGACTTAGATGTGATCACTATTGTCATCAATGACCAGTCACATCAAGTTGCCAGTGAGTCGAATCTACAGCAAATCATTAGTCAATTTGCGCTGCCTGAAATTGGCTGTGTTTTTGCAATTAATAACAATGTTGTGCCGTGCAGTGAGTGGGCTAGCACAGTTCTTTCACAGGGAGATAGCATCTCTTTGTTTCAAGCGATCGCAGGGGGTTAAAGTCGATGCTTAAAATTGGTGATAAACAATTCGAATCAAGACTGTTCACGGGAACAGGGAAGTTTGCCAACAGCCGATTAATGGCAGAAGCGATTCAAGTATCGGGTTCTCAACTTGCGACCATGGCGTTGAAGCGTGTGGATGTGAACGACCAACAAGACGATATTTTGCTACCGTTAGTACAAGCGGGTGTGAACTTATTGCCGAACACCTCAGGTGCAAAGAATGCTAAAGATGCTGTGTTTGCAGCACAATTGGCGAGAGAAGCGTTGGGTACTAACTGGTTAAAACTAGAAATTCATCCAGACCCGAAGTACTTGATGCCCGATCCAATTGAAACACTTGCAGCTGCTGAACAGCTGGTTCGTGAAGGCTTCATTGTCCTTCCTTATTGTCATGCTGACCCGGTTCTGTGTAAACGATTGGAAGAAGTAGGCTGTGCTGCAGTCATGCCATTAGGTGCGCCGATCGGTTCTAACAAAGGGATAGTTTCTCACGATTTCCTAGAGATCATCATCGACCAAGCTAATGTTCCTGTCGTTGTTGATGCGGGTATTGGTGCTCCTTCACATGCCGCGCGTGCGATGGAAATGGGCGCGGATGCCGTGCTCGTCAATACAGCGATTGCAGCTTCGAGCGATCCCGTTGCGATGGCGAAGGCATTTAAGTTGGCAGTAGAGTCCGGGCGTATGGCTTATGAAGCTGGACTTGCCGGTAAGGTTTCTCATGCGGTTGCGTCGAGTCCACTGACGTCATTCCTAGATGAGCTTTAGTCCTAGATTGGTTTAGCTATTAAGCGAGGAAAACATGAGCTTCGTTGAACAATTTAAGCAGCTTAATTGGGATGACATCTCGATGTCGATCTACGCGAAAACGGCACAAGATGTCGAGCGAGCATTGAATAAACCCAAGCGTGATTTGGAAGACTTTAAAGCGCTAATTTCACCAGCGGCTGAAGCGTACTTAGAGCAAATGGCGCAGCTGTCATACTCGGCAACTCGCAAGCGTTTTGGTAATACCATGTCGCTTTACATTCCACTGTACCTTTCTAACTTGTGCGCCAATGCTTGTACTTATTGTGGCTTTTCTATGGAGAACAGAATCAAGCGTCGTACTTTGAATAGGGACGAAGTGGCTGCAGAAGTTGAAGCCATTAAACGCATGAAGTTTGATAGCGTATTGCTGGTGACTGGCGAGCACGAAACTAAAGTGGGTATGAAATACTTCCGCGAAATGGTGCCTATGATTAAGAAGCGCTTTAACTATTTGGCGATGGAAGTACAGCCACTTGATCAAGACGAATACGCTGAGCTCAAGACATTGGGTTTGGATGCGGTGATGGTCTATCAAGAAACGTATCATCCTTCGACTTACGCCGAGCACCATTTGCGTGGCAACAAGATGGATTTCGAATACCGATTGGATACACCCGATCGTCTTGCAAAGGCGGGCATCGATAAGATCGGTATTGGTGCTTTAATAGGGTTGGAAGAGTGGCGTACCGACTGTTTTTATGTGGCAGCGCACTTGGACTATCTTGAGCGCACGTATTGGCAGACTCGTTACTCGATTTCTTTCCCGCGTTTGCGTCCTTGTGAGGGTGCGCTCCAACCCAAATCAGTCATGACGGATAAGCAACTTGTTCAGCTGATTTGCGCTTATCGTTTGTTGAATCCAGAAGTGGAGTTGTCATTATCGACTCGTGAGTCACCGAAGTTTAGAGATAACGCATTGCCTTTAGGCATTACCAGTATGTCTGCTGCATCGAAAACTCAGCCGGGTGGTTATGCGATGGATGATGTTGAACTCGAGCAGTTTGAGATCAGTGATGAGCGAAGCGCAGGTTCTGTGGAAGATATGATTCGAGCCAAAGGGTTTGACCCTGTATGGCGAGATTGGCACTCGGCGTATTCTGGTTAAGTAGCAAAGAAAGCCACTGGTCATCGTTATGTTTCACGTGAAACATAGGCAAAAAAAGAGGGTTGATGCAAAACATCAACCCTCTACTTTTTTCTAGCTTCTAGCTTCTAGCTTCTAGCTTCTAGCTTCTAGCTTCTAGCTTCTAGCTGTGTGCTACTGGTAGCGTTGCTTGACGAAGCCACTCTTTCACATCACCCTCAACAAGTGGGCTGATCTCATCCCATACCTTCTGATGGTAATCATTCAACCAAGCAAGCTCTGGACGAGTTAGCATATCAACGTTGATATTACGCTTGTCGATTGGACAGCGTGTTAGCGACTCAAATGACAAAACAGGGAAGTCACCGTTAGTTGGGGTTTCAACAACAAGCTCTAGGTTCTCGATACGGATACCAAACGCATCCGCACGGTAGTAACCTGGCTCGTTGGATAGCACCATACCTTCTGTTAGAGGCACGTCGATTTGCTTCTTAGAAATGCTCGCCGGACCTTCATGAACACTTAGGAAGTGACCAACACCGTGACCAGTACCGTGGTCGTAATCGTAGCCTTCCGCCCATAGGTGCTGACGAGCTAGCGTATCGATTTGGTAACCACGTGTGCCTTTCGGGAAACGTGCACGTGCAACACCGATGTGACCTTTTAGCGCGAGAGTGAATTGTTTAATCATCTCTTGTGAAGGCTGACCAATCGCAATTGTACGCGTGATGTCTGTCGTGCCATCTAGGTACTGACCGCCTGAATCCACTAGGTAAAGCGTGTTCAGTTCTAGCTTGCCAGGTTCAGGTTGGTTCTCGTGGTTGTAGTGACACATCGCCGCGTTGCCACCTGCTGCCGAGATAGTATCGAAGCTAAGATCCATAAGTGTCGGGTCTTCGCTACGGAACGCTTCCAGTTTGTCTGCCAGCGTCGCTTCATCATGCAGGTTACCCGCAACGACTTCAGCATCTAACCAAGAAAGGAACTTACTCATCGCTACGCCATCGCGGATATGACATGCTTTCATGCCTGCGATTTCAACTGCGTTCTTTGCTGCTTTTGGCATTAGGCATGGATCAGCTTTACTCACCACAGATACGCCAGCGTTTTGTAGAACCAATTTAAACCACGCGTTACTTGTCGCAGGGTCAACCAGTACATTCTTGCCAGTTAGGTTTTCTAGTCGTGCTTGCAATGCTTCTGGGTGATGAACCGTCACGCCGGCACCAACATGAGCGTCAAACTCAGCAGGTAGGCGAGCAGGATCTAGGAAGTATTCCACGCTTGAGTCTGAGTGCAGAATCGCGTGAGAAAGCAGAACTGGTAGACGTGAGACATCTAGACCACGAACGTTGAGCAACCAACAGATAGAATCAAGTGCTGTGATCACTGCGCTGTCTGCACCGGTTTTTTTCACGAGCTCTGCGATTTCTTGGCGTTTGCTTTCACTTGACTGACCAACTGCTTCTGTTGCCATTAGGCGAACATCAGAAACCACAGGAGCAGGGCGGTCGTGCCACAGTTCATCAATTGGGTTGCTATCGAGAATCTTAAGCTCAAGTGCGCCAGCAAGTTTTGCTTGTGCCATGTCTAGCCAAGCAGCGTTGTGCATGCGAGGGTCGATTGCCACAGACGCGCCATTTGCAAGATGGTCTTTAATCCAATCTAGTGCAGGCTCTTCAATCAAGTGACGGTATTCGAATAGATCAGCAGGAACCTGCTTTGTTACTTGTACTGTGTAGCGACCATCAACAAAGATAGCGGCTTTGTCTTTGGTGATTACCGCAGCACCAGCAGAACCAGTAAAGCCAGTTAGCCAATGTAAACGCTCGTTGTGCGCTGGTACGTATTCACCCAAGTACTCGTCTTCATGAGGGACAAGTAGGGCATCAATATTATGTTGTGCTAGCCATTCGCGAATTGCATTCACGCGGCTTTGGGTATCGTTGTGCATCTGTGTTATTCCTTCAAATTACCGCTCCTTCATGCTCAGGTGTGGGAGCTGTTTCCATCTGCTTCATGCAGTTTACGATTCCATTGAGGTTCGCAATCACTTCAATAGAGTCGGAGTACAACTAGGCCATAGATGAGCCAAAAAGGACTACGACAGTTAAGCTACTCATTTTAGCCGCTAAGCGCAAATTGAGTGCGGTGTTTTTATCTAAGGTGATCGGTTTTTTGTGTGATCATCGTACGTAGCCAGCCTAATGCAGGGTCGTTTTCTCTATCTCGGTGCCAGAATAAAGTGTAAGCCATAGGTGGGAATTCTAACGGTAGTGGCAGCACGACCAAATCAAGCTGTTTGGCCGCAAGTTGCACAAAATGACTTGGCGCAGTAAAGATAAAGTCGGTGTATGAACATAAACTTGCGGCACTGTTAAAGTCGGGCACAGTGACGGCAATATCGCGGTCGGCGCCAATATCTGCAAGGCGATAATCTAGCAACCAACGGTCGTTGCCATCACAACGCACCTGTACATGGCGTAGGGCGAGATAGGCTTCCAGATTCCAAGGTTGTTTTAGCGCAGGGTGGTTTTTGCGAATAATGCACATTTGGTAATCACGATAAATTTCCAACTCGCAAATGTCATCGGGTGGTTGAAGAGTCAGCTTGGCATCGTTTATATCGATATCTTTTCCAGTTAAGCCTAAATCCAGTTCGCCGCGTTGAAGCATTTTAAATGTATTATCCGACCACGGGTGTGTGCTAATTGTCACGCCAGGTGCTTGTTGAAAAATCGCCGGTAAGAAATGGGGTAGAATGAGAGGGTAGACACTCTCTACCGCTGCTATTTGAAAACGGTATTCACTGCTTTGCGGAGAAAACTCTTCGGGTTGAGTCAGCACTTCTAACTGATTTATCAACAGATCCAGTTTCGGTTTAAGAAACAATGCGCGCGGCGTAGGTGTTAATCCATGTGAGTTTCGAGTGAAAAGAGGGTCATCAAATTGAATGCGCAGTTTAGCCAGTGATTTACTTACGGCGGACTGGCTTAAGCACAATCGGTGGGCCGCACGAGTAACGTTTAACTCTTCAATCAGCACTTTAAAGCAGACCAATAGATTTAAATCGATACGAGCCAGTTTTTCGACGTTCACAGTGAATTTCCTCTGAGGAATAATGCTCATGATTATACATCATTTCCATTCATATCATCAGATGATTAAGCTTTACCCAAAGTTCTTTATCCAATTCGGAGTGTTGTGTGTCTAGCCAGTTTTCTAATAGTAAAAAACAGATGGCGTTATTGACCCTTTTGGTTCTTTTCAGTCCTTTAGCGATTGATATTTATCTACCTGCTTTACCTCTTATTGCTTCCACTTTTCAGGTCGATAATGCGCTAGCACAAGACACGATCACTTGGTTCTTATTTGCTATGGGTGTTGGTCAGCTATTCGCAGGTCCCCTAGCAGATAAACTCGGACGTCGAACTGTTGCATTGGGCGGTATCACCATTTACGCGATGAGCGCTTTATTGGCGTGGAGTGCTCAAAATATTGAGTGGATGTTGGTTTCCCGACTGCTACAAGGCTTAGGTGCGTGTGCGACATCGGTAGCAGCCTTTGCAACAGTTCGCGATATCTTTGGCCCGGAAAAAAGCGGCAAAATGATCAGCTACCTTAACGGTGCGATTTGTTTCATTCCGGCTTTAGCTCCAATTCTAGGTAGCTGGTTAACTCAGCAATTTGACTGGCGTGCTAACTTTAGCTTTATGGCGGGTTTTGCTGTGGTGTCTGGATCATTGATGTTTTTCATGATGAAAGAGACTAACCCGTCAACAGAAAAGCAAGCCGTGTTTAAGCTTAGTCGGTATTGGGCAGTGCTTAGCACACCATCTTTTGTTTTCCATGCGTCATTATGCTTGATGGCGATGGCGGTTATTCTTGCTTACGTTACCTCAGCACCGTCGGTATTGATGACGGGGATGGGGCTGTCGATGAATGAATTCACTTTCTGGTTTGGTGTGAATGCGGTGATAAACATTGCGGCATGTATGCTGGCGCCTAAGTTTATGGAGCGCGTTGGAACTCACAACACCTTGGTCACCGGGATCTCAACTCTGGGTCTCGCAGGTGTGATCATGCTAGTGATGAATGGTCAGAATACCGCGCTTTCTTTCATGTTACCTATCTTTATGTCTTCTGTAGGTTTTGCATTCATTCTGGGTGCAGCGGCAGGGAAAGCGTTAGAACCGTTTGGTGATAAGGCGGGCACGGCAGCTGCACTGCTTGGATTGTTCCAAATGAGTGGCTCTGGTTTGTTGGTGGGTACACTGCAACGCTTATCTCTGGATCCACAAACCTTGATTGCAATTCATATGTGGGTCCTATTACCTGCGTTGGTCGTTCTGTTTACAAAAGCAGGGAAGAACTGGCACTCGAGCTTTGCGAAAGCGTAAATCAGTGTAATTTAGTATTTTCCAATGTAAGTAAGGCGTGTATATTTGTCACTCAGACTTTTCCTGACACCATAACGGAACTCAAAAAGTAATGTCGTTAACCACGTATGAAATGGCTCGTATTCTAGAGCAAATGGAAGATTCACCAGAAAAGGTGATGTTTGGCAAGTTGCTTAATGAGCTGGGTAATCAAAGCTCCGAGCGTATTCGTAGTGCGGCTAAACAAGTACCTCTGCCAATTTTGCGTGATATCGTGTACCAATTTCAGCAAGTGATTGAGTCACGCAAAGATGAACAAGTCGAGCAGATGGCAAAAGACCTCGCTCAGCAAGGTATCTCAGCAGAAGAGCTACTGGCTTACTTGAATAAATAATAAAAAATCCCCGCATGATGCGGGGATTTTTTTAGCTCGTCATTTTCTTTTTCAGGATGTGGTCCAAAGACAGCGGTCCTGGCCCCCATACGATTACGATAAGAATCATCAATCCCCAAAGTTGGTGGTCATAAAAACCTTTCTCCCACAACAGTGGGTAAGAGATCACTGCGATGATGTTGAACACAAACAGCATTGCTGCCATCGGGCGGGTAATCAATCCCAGTGCCAAGAACACCGGTAGAACCAACTCCGCAGCCGTACCTAAATAAGCCGCCAATTCCCATGGCAAGATTGGCACTTGGTATTCCAGCTCAAATAAGTACAGCGTGCTATCCCAAGATGAGATTTTGATTAGTCCTGAATTGAAGAACACCCAGGCTACCCACAAGCGACAAAAGAGAAGTAGTAAAGGGACAAAGCCAGCTTGTAGGGTACTGATTAAATCGTCGTACCGATTCACTAAGTTTTTAACCGTATCCGTCATAGAGTGCTCCTTAGATTGATTGCAATGTAAAGCCGTCAACAATATCGAGTGCCATGATGCGATTGAGATGAGCGAGTAAAACTTCAGGTATTTCGCTCAAACTCTGCTTCTGCTCTAAACATTGCAGCAGTTGGAACACATCGGCATCGAGTGCGTGACACAAGGCTTCTCCATTGGCTTGAATCGAGATGACACCTTGCTGTAATTGGTTGATATTAAGTTGTTCGAATTGCCCAGTTTGAATCGCACTAAATAGATCGAATACTGCGTAATTGGAGTCAAAGCTGCGGCAGCCCTTTTTAAGGTGTAAGACTAAAGCGGGTTGTTGCTCTTCACTCACTTCGCCAAGTAACGCAAGCGGTTTTAATTCCGCTGCATTGGATTGCTCATACTGTGCTTGACGAGCTAGGTCGATATGCCACTCGAAGCGTGCGACTTCAGGGCTGTAAGGTGCTTGTGCGATCACCTGATTAAACTGCATGATGGTGTCTTGAAAGCCTTCGCCATAATGCACCACATTTCCTTCTTTTAATGGGTAAGAAAGAACATGCTGGCGAGCTATCTGTTCAAAGCATTCTTCACCAAGCAGCGCTTCAACCATCGGGTAGGTCGCGGACAACACTTCGCTTAAGCTGACGATAAAGTTATTGCGGTAAATTTGTATGCGTTCATCAGCGGTAAACTCATCACTGGCAATATCGCAGTCTTCACCGAGCGCTTGATAGTGCAGGGCTTTAGCAAACTGGCTTTGTAAGGTGGCTAGATTCATGATGCCTTCCTTGGTTCGCTTTGTTCACTTGGAAGTGTGCCTTGCAACAGCAGTTGCGATGCTTTCTGCGCTTCTCCTAATAAGACTTCTGGCGCGGGGATATCCAAATCCCATTCAATCAACGTATGACGTGGACCGTGTTTTTTTGTCCACTGCGCGAACAGTTGCCAAACTTCATCACTAACTGGGCGGCTATGGGTATCAATCCATATCTCACCTTTGTCGAGTTGTTTGATGCTAAAACCTGCCAAGTGAATCTCATCCACTTTGTCGGCTGGAATCGCATCTAGGTATGTGTCGCAATCAAAACCGTGGTTGAACGCCGAAACATAAACATTGTTTAGATCGAGCAATAAACGACAGTCAGTGCGCTTTTGCACTTCGGTAAGAAACTCCCATTCGCTGATGGTCGAATGTTGAAACTTCACATAACTAGATGGGTTCTCTATCAAGATCTCGCGTTGCAAATATTCCTGCACTTCATTCACGTTACGAGTGAACACGTTGAGCGCTTCTTCCGTATACGGAAGTGGAAGCAGGTCATTAAAGTAGTGACCGCCGTTTTCACTCCAACTTAAATGGTCAGAAACAAGAATTGGGTCGATTGAGTCAATCAGTGATTTAAGTTGCGCAAGATGCTTTTGACTAACACGTTCCACCGAACCTAGCGACAAACCAATACCGTGGCAGCTAATTTGATATTGCTCGCGAAGCGTTTGTAGCTGATGGCGCTCTGTTGCATTGGGTTGGAAATAGTTTTCACTGTGGATTTCTAACCAAGACAACTCAGGCTGGGATTGGCTAAAGTAATCGAGGTGAGGGGTTCTTAATCCAACTCCAACAAGGTCGTGGAAGGTGTGGTGTTTCACGTGAAACTCCTTTTCAAATCGTGCGGGAAGAGAAGGATGCGTCTTGGCTTTGCGTTGGTTGAGCGTCAACGCATCCTCACAATAGCTAGCGATAAAAGATTATGAAGAAGAAGTGCTACCGCCAGCGAGTTTGTCACAAAGACCTTTTGGTACGACTACGAATGCGTCTTTTTGGTTATCTTCTTTAGAAGTACCAGCGCATGAGCTGCTTTTTGTTGCACAGTCGTTTTTACCTGCTTTAGAAACGCCATAGCACTTTTCTTTTTCAGCAGCGACAGCTGGAGCTGCAGTTAGCATTGTGCCACCAAGAGCTAGAAGACCAGTAACAGCAGCAGTAACAGCTAGATTCGACTTTTTCATAATAAATTCCTCTGAATGATTTCCTTTACTTTAAGTTGGCAAGATGAATCGCCTGTTTTGGCGTTTTTGTTATCAACTTGCTTAACTTAAAAGATAGGAAACTGGCTAAAAAACTTTCAGAAAAATTTCTGAAGTAAATGGGTTTGTAGGGTCAAATAGATATAACTAATTGATGTATTGGGCAAAAAAACATCGATTTTTTTATCAAGTTTTGTCTAAACAGCACCCGGTTGTTTAGGTTATAATCGGTTTTTATGTATAAATAACCAGTAGCTCTCATCATGATGGATCCATCTCTATTACTCGACGGTTTGAACGATAAACAACGTGAAGCCGTTGCAGCACCTCTAGAAAACTTGCTCGTTCTTGCTGGCGCAGGAAGTGGTAAGACACGCGTTCTTGTTCACCGTATCGCTTGGCTGATGTCGGTCGAGCAAGCTTCTCCGTTTTCAATCATGTCGGTAACCTTTACCAATAAGGCGGCGGCAGAGATGCGTGGACGTATCGAAGAGCTAATGATGGGCAGTGCAGGCGGTATGTGGAATGGTACTTTCCACGGCATTTGTCACCGTATTCTGCGAGCACACTATCTTGATGCGAAGCTACCGGAAGATTTCCAAATCATTGACAGTGACGACCAGCAGCGTCTGCTAAAGCGTTTGATCAAAGCGCAAAACCTCGATGAGAAGCAATGGCCTGCACGCCAAGTGGCATGGTGGATTAACGGTAAGAAAGACGAAGGTCTGCGTCCGTCGCACATTGATGCGTACCATGATCCAGTAACCAAGACATATCTGCAGTTGTACACCGCTTACCAAGAAGCGTGTGATCGTGCTGGTTTAGTCGATTTTGCGGAAATCTTGCTGCGCGCACATGAGCTACTGCGTGATAACAAGTTCGTCCGTGAACACTACCAAGCACGCTTTAAGCATATCTTGGTGGACGAGTTCCAAGATACCAACAACATTCAATATGCTTGGCTACGTATGATGGCGGGTCCTGAGTGTCACGTGATGATCGTAGGTGATGACGACCAGTCGATTTATGGTTGGCGTGGTGCAAAAGTCGAGAATATTGAGAAGTTTACGCTCGAATTCCCAAGCGTAAATACCATTCGTCTTGAGCAAAACTACCGTTCAACCAAGACCATTCTGGAAGCATCTAACACCCTGATTGCGAATAACACCGAGCGTATGGGTAAAGAGTTGTGGACGGATGGCGTGGTCGGTGAGCCTATCTCGGTTTACAGCGCTTACAACGAATTAGATGAAGCCCGTTTTGCGGTGAACAAAATCAAAGAGTGGCAAGACAAGGGCGGTGCTCTGAATGACGCTGCGATGCTTTACCGTAACAACGCCCAGTCGCGTGTTCTGGAAGAAGCGTTAATTCAAGCCGGTCTGCCTTACCGTATCTACGGCGGCATGCGATTCTTCGAACGTCAGGAAATCAAAGATGCCTTGAGCTACATGCGTCTGATTGCCAACCGTAACGATGATGCGGCGTTTGAACGTGTGGTGAATACGCCAACGCGTGGTTTGGGCGATAAGACGCTTGAAACCATCCGCTTTGCGGCTCGTGATCGTGGTTGCACCATGTGGGAAGCGAGTGTGGCAATGTTGGACGAGAAGGTGCTTGCTGGTCGCGCTGCTGGTGCTCTGAGCCGTTTTATCGAGCTTGTCACCGCGCTAGAAGACGACACCTTAGAGATGCCGCTGCATCACCAAACTGACCATGTGATTAAATACTCGGGCTTGTTCGCGATGTACGAGCAAGAGAAGGGCGAAAAGTCTAAGGCACGTATTGAGAACTTGGAGGAATTGGTGACCGCAACTCGCCAATTCGAGAAACCAGAAGAAGCCGAAGACATGTCACTGCTGACGGCATTCCTAACCCACGCAGCACTAGAAGCGGGCGAAGGACAAGCGGACGAATTTGAAGATGCGGTTCAGCTCATGACATTACACAGTGCGAAAGGTCTAGAGTTTCCATTGGTGTTTATGGTCGGTGTGGAAGAAGGCATGTTCCCAAGCCAAATGTCGGCAGAAGAAGCAGGGCGCTTAGAAGAAGAACGCCGTCTGTGTTACGTAGGCATGACCCGTGCGATGCAGAAACTGTACATCACTTATGCTGAAATGCGTCGTTTGTACGGTCAGGATAAATACCATAAACCGTCTCGCTTTATCCGTGAACTGCCAGAAACTTGTTTAGATGAAGTACGAATGAAGGCGCAAGTTAGCCGTCCTTCAAGCAGTGGTCGATTTAGCCAAACTGTTGTGAAAGAGAGCTTTAATGAAACCGGCTTTACGCTAGGTTCTCGTGTGATGCATCCAAAGTTTGGTGAAGGCACCATCATCAACTTCGAAGGCAGTGGTCCACAAAGCCGTGTACAGATTGCCTTTAACGGTGAAGGCATCAAATGGTTGGTAACTGCTTACGCACGACTAGAGAAACTGTAAGGCTTGACCAAAACTCATACCAATCGTAGTAAATAACTGGTCATTCTAGCTTGTTAAAATACTCGATAACTGCGTTGCAATTTTTGATTGTAGAATAACTACTTATCGAAAAATTGCGCCTTGTTCTCAAGCATTTTCCCTACGCTATTTCTGATCACTTATTTACTGTGATTGGTATCATCAACTTAAGAGCTGCTTCGGCGGCTCTTTTTGTTTGTGCAGTTTTGGTGTCGCTAACGCAGTAAAAAATGGAATGATAAATGGAGTACAAAAGCGCGACTTAACGATGCCGTTTGAAGTGAAAGGTGGGCGTTGTGGGTGAATGCCTGTTTTCAGCAGATCTACTGAGAAAAACTTTAGGCAAAGAAAAACCCCGAGGGCTTGCGCCCATCGGGGTTATAGTCTTACTCGCAGCAATCCAGCTACTAAGAGTGCTCCATGCATCTAATCCATGATAGTGTGCTGAATCCGTCAGCTTAATCCTTACGTCGCCTTCCTAGCGGTGTCCTTAGTGACCTTATCCTGGTCTGCTAACTATCCTCGTTAGCTCTCATCACTTGTTCCCTGAGCGGTGTCCCTGACATCATCCTGATGTTCAAATCCTTGCCTCGTCCAGAGGTGTCCATTTCCCGTCCTTAGTAGCAACCATCCTAGTCACTATTGATTCCGTTCAATGTCCAATTTTGCAATCCATGCCCGACTATTCATCCTGAATAACCGTTTCTTCTTCCTGAAGTTCACCAAGTCCGTGGTGTTTCCTGTTCCGTGTCAGCATCCTTCCGACAGGTTTAATATTACGTGTTTAACGATTTCCAACAACGGGCTAATCTCACATTTTTTTACACTCTTAGCGTTCAAAAAAGATACATAAGTATTAAATTCAATGGCTTATTATCTTTGTTGTACGGTTTTACCATTAAAAAAGAGAGGTTTGCTCAACCCTTTGTGAGAGATCTCGCACAAGGGGTCGAGCGAAAGACTCTTACTGCCCGATAGCGGCACCTTCACGTCTTGGATCCGCAGCGCCTTCAAGACCGTCTTTTGTTATTCGTATCGCATGCAGACCAGAGTTCAAATCCCGAACATCGGTTTTAAAGCCCATCTTCTCCAGAGCAGGCTGTAAGCCCTCTGCGGCGGTACCTTGCTCAATATCTAAGGTGCCAAAACGGTTCAGCAATCGTGGCTGATTAATCGCGCTTTGGATGTCCATATCCCATTGCGTGTGGGCGATAATGGCTTGTGCGACGTAACCAATAATGCGGCTGCCACCCGGTGAGCCAATTGCCATGTAAGGTTTGTCATCCTTCATCATAATGGTCGGTGCCATGGAGGAGCGTGGGCGTTTTCCCGGTTCTAAGCGGTTCGCGATTGGCACACCATCTTGATGCGTGCGGAAAGAGAAATCGGTCAGTTCGTTATTGAGCAAGAAGCCACGCACCATCAAGCGTGAGCCAAAGGCGTTCTCGATGGTTGTTGTCATTGAAACCACATTGCCTTGCTTATCGACGATATTGAAATGGCTGGTGGAAGGCAACTCGATCGATTGGTCCATGCTTAAGTCCATGGCGTGCGACCAAGGAGGGTTGCCGGCTTCAACCTTACTCAACGCTTTACCGACTTGGATCAGCTCAGCACGTTGTTTGAGATAATCTTTATCAAGCAAGCCTTCGGTTGGCATTGGCACATAATCTTGGTCAGCCATGTATTTACCACGATCCGCGAACGCAAGGCGCGATGCATCAGCGATCACTTGCCATGATTTTGCGCTTTCGGCTCCCCAACCTTTAAGATCGTATTGTTCGGTGATCGCGAGAATCTGTCCAACCGTCAATGCGCCAGAGCTAGGTGGTCCCATGCCGCAGATGTCATAGCTTTGGTAAGCCGCACAAACCGGTTCACGTTGCTTGATTTGGAACGCATCAAAGTCAGGTTGTGCCAATACGCCAGGGTTGCCCGGCGCATTTTGTACTGTCTTGATGATGTCTGTGGCGATATCGCCTTGATAGAAAGCTTTTGCCCCTTGCTCTGCAATTGCCGTCAGAGTTTGCGCGTATTCAGGGTTCTTCAACAATGTGCCTTCGGCTTTTGGTGAGCCATCTGGATTGAAGAAGTAAGCCTTAGTCGCAGGGAAGCGAGATAGGCGCTTGGCATCTTTTTCAATCAGACTCGCGAGGCGAGGACTAACTTCGAAACCTTGTTCAGCCAAGGTAATTACGGGTTGGATGATCTTTTTCCATTCCAACTTGCCGTATTTCTGGTGCGTGTCCCACAGCAGTTTCACTGTACCAGGAGTGGCAACGGAGCGCCCGCCGACAACCGCATCGTAAAATTGTAGGGGTTGTCCTTTTTCGTCTAAAAAGAGTTTCGGCGTCGCGGCGAGCGGTGCGGTTTCGCGTCCATCATACGTAGTCAGTTTTTGTTTCTCACTGTCCCAATACACTAAGAAGGCACCGCCACCAATACCTGATGATTGCGGCTCTACCAAGCCCAGCATCAATTGTACGGCAACCATGGCATCAATAGCATTGCCCCCTTGTGCAAGAACATCCGCCCCGGCTTGGGTTGCAAGTGGGTTGGCTGCTGTGACCATATAACCTTTGGCTTTGACCAATTGCTTTTGCTCGAAGCCAGTACTGTGCTCCGGTGCAACCGCATCTGCTGCTTGGTTAGCAAAGGCTGAGGTGGATAAGACGAGTGGGGAAGTAAGAAAAAGACCCGTGGTCACGAGTCGGTTGAACGTCCAATGCATGATGACTCTCCATGTTGCCAGTTTTGTGCTTTGAGCTTGGCAGTTATGGAGAGTCACGTCGAGTCAGCAATCTTAGAAATGTCGATTGTGCTACGCTTTTAAATCAGTACTTTATCCGATAAAAGTATTGATAGTTTGGTATAGAATACTGCCGCCCACTAGAGTAAATACCACGCCGCATAGACCGTCGATGTAGATACCCGCTTGTTGTAATTTACGCTGTAAGCGCTGTGTCGACAGCATCCATGCAAGGCTAGAGAACCAGAATAGCGACAAGCCAAACAGGATGACCAAGGCAGTACCTTTGCCAGTAATCGACATACCTGCTGGGACTAAACTCGACATCAAACTGACAAAGAACACCAGGGCTTTTGGGTTAAGAATGTTGGTCGCAAACCCTTTAGCAAACGCTTGACGCTTATTGCTGATCACTAGGTTATTTTGCTTCTTAGGTTGATCCGTCAGTGGGTTTTGGATCATCGAGATCACGGCACGCAATGCGCCAATTCCTAAGTAGAGCAGGTAACTACCACCGAGCAGTTGTACCACGGAATACAGCACTGGGTGCTGGTGGACGACAAAACTCACACCTGTCAGGCTGAACAAAGAGTGCAGCAAAATACCGACGGACAATCCCAACGCAATGTACAAGCCAGTTTGACGACCATGACGCGTCGCATTTTGTACGACCAGCGCAAAGTCCGGACCTGGACTCATTAGGGCAATAAAGTGAATGCTGGCGAGTGTCAGCAATATGGTGGATTCATTCATAACACATCTCAAATTTAACCAATGCGGCTATTGTCGTGGTAAGTCACCTGTGGCGCTTGTAAAAAACTGACAGCTTTCTCGGTAAATGAAATTAACGAGCCACTTGAGAAGGGGAAACGCCGTAGGTCTGTTTAAACGCTTTGCTGAAATGCGCTTGATCATAGAAACCGATTTGATGAGCGACGTCGGTACCACATTGACCAGCTTGCAGTAACTTCATGCCTTGTTCAAGGCGCAGGCGTGCGAACCATGCATAAGGCGTCATGCCAGTTTGCGCTTTAAAGTGGCGCTGGAACTGAGTTGGGCTCAGTTGGCACAGCTCTGAAAGTGAATCCAAACGCACCGCTTGGTCAAGGTTAGCCATTAGATAATCTTTTAACGTCCCAAGCGATTGGTTTCCTAGCGGCACCACTTTTTGTCGCTCAAGCGATCCGTAGCGATCAAAAAGTTGGTTAAATCCTTCAAAAGGAAGGCAATCTTTGGTGAGTTGGCTGAGGTTTTCACGACGAAGCAGCCCGTGTAAGTTACTAAGTTGTGAAAATATCTGCGGATCCGAGATGATCAGTTCGTTGAAGTGTATTATTTGATCGTTTTGCTTAAGATCAGCCAGATCGCTCAATAGATGAGGTTCGATCGCAAACACATTTACTTCGTAGCCACTCTCGAGCTTAGATTGCCCGTCGTGCAGCTCATCCGGCGGCATAATCACAATTTGCCCGTGACCAACTTGGTGGCTGTTACCTTGGTATTGGAACTTCTGCGCACCATGCGTGATCAGGCCGAGATGAAAATCCAGATGGTAATGCCTTTGAAAAGCAAATTTCTGGTATTTCGCCTCTATTAGACTCAAGTTGTCATGGTCGGTTGCGTAGTACTGAATATGTTCCATTAAATAAAAAAGCTTGGTCACATTATGACCAAGCTTATCTGGCAATTTCTAACTTGTCTTGTAAAAAACGATCACTGTGGCTGAACGATTCGGCGTGAGCGACGGTTATTACGTAATCCATCAAAGCTAAACACGACTAGTGCTCCCCAAATAAAGACGAAAGTGATCGCTTTATCCATGGTAAAGGGTTCGCCATACATCAATACTGCAAGTAAAAACATTAAGCTTGGGCCTATATATTGGAAAAAGCCCAAAGTCGATAATTTGAGTCTTGTTGCTGCACCCGTAAAGCACAGCAGTGGCAGGGTTGTTATAACCCCAGCCGCGATCAACAAACTATTTAACGTACGTGGATTCGTAAGCATATTTGAGGTTGGTGTATCGGCAACAAAAAGCAAATAAACAGCGGCCACTGGCAGTAGAAGTAATGTCTCGATAAACAAGCCAGTTTTTGCATCGACACTGACTTTCTTTCTTAATAAGCCATAAAAGCCGAAGCTCATTGCTAACGCCATCGCAACAACAGGTACGGAGCCAAATACAATCAGTTGAACGAGTACGCCACAACCTGCCAATACAACCGCGAACCACTGTAATTTACGCAGTCGCTCACCAAGGAAGACCATCCCGAGTAAGACGTTGATCAGTGGGTTAATGTAATAACCTAAGCTGGCGTCGAGCATATGATTCGAGTTTACCGCCCAAATGAAAATCAACCAATTGCCGCCAATTAGCATGGAACTTGCGATCAGGTAAGCGATTTTCGTTTTGTCTTTCGCGATGTGGTAAGCCGAGCGCCAGTGACGGCCAAAATGGAGGAGTGCAGCAAGCAAAAAGAAAGACCATATCACTCGGTGGCTTAGAATTTCCAAAGGAGATACTTGTGCGATGGACTTAAAGTACATCGGCGCAATGCCCCACATGGTATACGCGCCGATCGCTAGCAAGATACCTTGCCGCGCGCGTTGTTGTTCGTCTTCTGGTGTCATGAAGTGTCACCTAATTGTGTGTTTTATAGAGCAGAAAATCAGTATACGAGTCGTGATGCGAAACACCTAACAATTTGCGGTTTTATTCACCATGAAACCCCATTACAATGTGCCCTCACTTTGTGTGCCAGTGGTATGCATAAGCACCTCTTTTTTAAGACCCAATCTGAGACTTTTCATGACCTCGACCTTGTTAGCCGAACAATCTGATTCGCCTGTAACGCCTCAACGTGTGTTGGAGGATGTGTTTGGTTACCAAGAGTTCCGTGATGGTCAGCAGTTGGTGATTGATGCTGCGGTAGAAGGTCGCGACAGCTTAGTTATCCTGCCTACTGGTGGCGGTAAGTCGCTGTGTTATCAAATCCCTGCTTTGGTTCGCTCTGGTATTACTTTGGTGATTTCTCCGCTTATTTCGCTGATGAAAGACCAAGTGGACCAGCTTAAAGCCAACGGTGTAGCGGCTGAATGCATTAACTCGACCATGCCTCGTGAAGAACTGCTCAGCGTGTATAACCGCATGCACACTGGTCATCTTAAGTTGGTGTACGTCTCGCCAGAACGCGTATTGATGCGTGATTTCATTGAGCGCTTGGAAAACTTGCCGCTATCGATGATTGCCGTCGATGAAGCGCATTGTATTTCCCAGTGGGGACACGACTTCCGTCCAGAATACGCCGCGCTTGGTCAACTTAAGCAGCAGTTTTCCCATGTGCCATTTATGGCGCTGACGGCGACGGCGGATGATGCAACGCGCCGAGATATTCTTGAGCGTCTGCAACTGAATAATCCAGAGGTTTATCTAGGCAGCTTCGACCGTCCTAACATTCGCTACAACTTAGTTGAGAAGCACAAGCCGGTTTCGCAAATCGTTCGTTATCTTGAAACCCAAAAGGGGAATTGCGGCATCATCTATTGTGGTAGCCGGAAGAAAGTTGAGATGGTGACCGAGAAGCTGTGCAACAACCACATTCGTGCTGCTGGTTATCACGCAGGTATGGATGCTGATGAGCGCGCTTACGTTCAAGAAGCTTTCCAACGTGATGACATCCAAATTGTAGTGGCGACCGTGGCATTCGGTATGGGCATCAACAAACCAAACGTGCGTTTTGTGGTTCACTTTGATATCCCGCGCAACATCGAGTCTTACTATCAGGAAACGGGTCGTGCAGGGCGTGATGGTTTACCTGCGGAAGCGATGATGTTGTATGACCCGGCGGACATCAGTTGGCTGCGTCGTATGTTGGATGAGAAAGACGATGGTCCGCAGAAGCAGGTGGAAACCCACAAGCTGAATGCGATGAGTGCCTTTGCTGAGGCGCAGACTTGTCGTCGTCAGGTGCTATTGAATTACTTTGGTGAATATCGTGAGAAGCCATGTGGCAACTGCGATATTTGCTTAGATCCACCGAAGCACTTTGATGCCACGGAAGAAGCGCGTAAGGCGTTGTCTTGTGTGTACCGTGTTAATCAGAGCTTTGGTATGGGCTACGTAGTAGAAGTGCTACGTGGCATGCAAAACATTCGTGTACGTGAAAACGGGCACGATAAAATTTCTACCTACGCGATAGGGCGTGATCACAGCCACGATTACTGGGTGAGTATCTTCCGTCAGTTAATCCACAAGGGTCTGCTGTTCCAAAACATCACTCGTAACTCAACGCTGCAACTTACCGAAGAGGCGCGTCCGCTGTTGCGTGGCGATGTGACTCTGGAGTTAGCAGTTCCGCGTTTAGACACCGCAGCACGCGCGGCGAAGTCAGATAAACTGACCAGCAAGAATTACGATAAGAAGCTGTTTGCCAAGTTACGTAAGCTGCGTAAGTCGATTGCTGATGAAGATGGTTTGCCACCATACGTGGTCTTTAGTGACGCAACTCTGATTGATATGGCGGAAATTCTGCCAACGTCTTACGGCGAAATGCTGGCAGTTAGCGGCGTTGGTCAGCGCAAACTAGAGAAGTACGCCGACCCATTCCTCGATTTGATTCAAGAACACATTACTCACCACGGATAAGGAACCAAGATGCAAAAGGAATTTGGCTTAGCGGACTACATGGCACAAGAAGGGCGCTTAATCATTACCGCGCCGAGCTTTGACCTTGATAGCTTTCCTGCTTTAGGTGAGCGTTTAGTTAGTTTGCTTTCTGCTACTGTGGTGGAAAAGCAGTGGGATGCGGACATTCACTCTTGGCTGATCGACTTTGAAGGTTGCCGACTGTTTATGAAAGCAGAGCATTACAGCGAAGCGATTTGGTTTGAAGCGTTAGCGATTGAAGAGAGCAGGGAAGAGTTGGATTATCTCGCAGGATTGTTTCAACGCGGCTTCTAAAAATAGAACTTTTCTTGAAAGGGTGTTTCACATGAAACACCCTTTTTTATGCTCAAACGTTTGCGTAAAACAGACGACTTGCGGCGAAAAGTGGTTAATGTATAATCGCCCACCGCTTCGCTCAGAAAGAGCCAAGCCAGTTTATTTTTCATTTTACATTGTTGGTAAGAGCCACTTTATTCAGTGACTCGATTTGGGTTCCCTCACCCCCAAACCAAACTAAAAAGGTATCGCATGAGTAACTTTACCCCTGCGCAGCAGCGCAACGCCCTTATCTATCTGGTTCTATTCCACCTAGTCATTATTGCATCTAGCAATTACCTAGTTCAGCTACCGTTTACTATTTTCGGTTTCCATACCACTTGGGGCGCATTCACTTTCCCATTTATATTCCTAGCGACTGACTTAACGGTGCGTATTTTCGGTGCTCAGTTGGCGCGTAAGATCATCTTCTTAGTGATGTTGCCTGCTTTGGCAGTGTCTTACTTCTTATCGGTGGTGTTCTTCGAAGGTCAATTCCAAGGTTTTGGTCACCTAGGGGAATTTAACTTATTCGTTGCTCGTATCGCGATTGCTAGCTTCATGGCGTACCTACTTGGTCAGATCATGGATGTGCACGTGTTCAACCGCCTACGTCAAATGAAGCAATGGTGGGTGGCACCAACGTGTTCAACGCTTTTCGGTAATGCACTTGATACCATCGCTTTCTTCGCCATTGCGTTCTATCAAAGCCCAGATCCATTTATGGCAGAGCATTGGACGGAAATCGCGCTGGTGGATTACGGCTTCAAACTGATTATCAGTCTTGGTTTGTTCGTTCCGATGTACGGCGTATTACTGAATTACCTAATTAAGAAGCTGACTGCGGTGAACCCTGACTTTAAGGTGACGACAAGCGTTCAGTCTTAATATCAGTGGGAACCCCGAAAGCCGCTTGCTTAAATCAAGCGGCTTTTTTGTACCTGCTTACTGGGATTTAGAGGGTTTTGTACAGCGTGGGGAGTAATTAGATCATGGGTGTCCAAAAGCTCCCTGAGCTGTACGAAGGTAAAAATGAGCAGTAAAAAAGGTCCCGAGTGAGACCTTTTAATCGAAGGTACGGCACGTAGAGGAAGCTCGCTGGTGAAATGGCTAACAGAGCATCTTCTCAATCAAAATGGCTTTTTGCGCATCGAAGGCGCCAAGTTGCAGGCCGTTATCCCAGCTGATGCTTTGATTGAACATCGCCAACATCAAACCGACACTGCGTTGATTGGCGTCCTGCCAGCAATCAGACTCGCTGTACTCTCCATCATTTATCGCGTTGCCATTAACGAGAATGGGCTCGAAACGCCATTTTTCTCCGACACGGTAGTAGCCTTTGCTGGTTAAGGTCTGGTTGGATTGAATCGTTAGATTGTGCTCGATGCCCGGTTCACCTGTTAGTTCAAATACAAACCTTAGCTGGTGGTCGTCACATTGCAGATCAACGATCAGTTGGCCGTTTTCCTCAACCAGTGTCGATTGATAATAGTCTCCAAAGCAGTGCAGCAACCAAGATATAGGGTGACTGGCAGTTTCAAGAAACCACTCTTTGAGCGTGAAGGTGCCCGGTAGGTTAACTTGGGTGACTAGATTGACCACACAAGGTTGGGTTTGCGAAGTGAGCCACTTCTCTATCGTCTTGGCGGTATTAAGCTGAGCAAAGGCGTAATTAACCAATAGGTTGGCGTTCGGTTGCTGCCAGTGAGTTATGTCAGAATTCAATCCCACCAATGGCTTTTCACAAATTAGCTTGGTTGAACCTAACTTCTTAATTATCTCTGCATGAGTATGCGCAGGTGTCGCGATGGTCACTACATCAAGTTGCTTGAGTGCGCTGATGTTCGTTTCTGCCTTTAGGATTGCTTCCTCACTGCACGCTTGCTGAAGCGGTTCTATTTGGTTGGCGCATAACGTTGTGACCGATACACCATTGTTTCGATAGTGGGGAATGTGCGTGCGTCCCCAGTTGATTCCTATGATGCCAGCTTGTTTGATTTGCTCTGGCTTGTTGAAACGTTCACTCAATGGCGGCAAGGCAATTCGTTCATCTGTTAGACGTTGGTCATGGTGATAATCATTGCTTGGCAGCACTTGCCATGGCTTGTTGTAATGCTGCTTGAGTGCACAAACGAGTTCGTAGAAATTCCACTTATCCTTTAAGTTGCTATCAAGATGGTATAAACCTGCTTCGTTCCGCTCAATAAGCTGCAAAAAGGCGAGTGCAGTATCGTCCATATGAGAAGTCGCGGGATACCAAACTGTACTAGCGGTAATAACGCCGTTCTCTTCATATTGGCGGTCGAGATGCGCCAACATGTTATTGCCTTCTGCTTGGTGATGGAGCTGCCAACCAATTCGAGCAATCATCGCATCTGGATTTGCTTGCCAGATTGCATCTTCACAACGAACTTTGTATTTGCCGTATTCATCTTGGGTGTTTCTTTCTTCAAAGATGCCATAAGGCCCATTTTTTGTGGCATCAAATACCATTGCTGTACTGACAAAAAGATAAGGAATGTTGCGCTGTTTGCAGTGCTCACCAAGCCACGCTGCCCACGCTTCACTCCCCATCGCCATGTGGCACACCGCATCAATGTGGTGCTGTTGCCAAAATTGCTCACTTTGCTGTGGATCATCTGGTGGGATTTGGTGGTGATTCCATTCCAATACGTTCCAGCCACGGAGGTGGAACTGATGAGCAACTTTAGGGGCGAGGGTGCCAGTTAAGCCAGTCATTAAAACGGTTTTCATTATGGTGCATCTTGGTTGGCTAAATCGTGCTTATCAATAAAGCATGGCTGTTTTTCGATGTAGAGCGGAGAAGCTGAGATTTTTGCTGGGCAGCACGTTTTGTAGGGGAAGTAGAAGCAAAAAAACCCAAGCGAACGCCTGGGCTTTAGTATTGTAAGGCAGTGATATTCGCTTATTTTGCTACGATATTTAATGGCCAGCCGATGTCTGTCTGACGGTTGGATTCAATTTCCAACTCAGCCGCAGTCAGTGGGTTTTTCTCTAGCCATTGCGCATCAATGTGTAACGTTAGATTGTCGCCTTCAACCGTTAGAGTCACATTTGGCTCTAGATCAGGATTGCGACGATGGCTGAGTAGAACCGCAAGACGCAACAGTCTCAATACTCGTTTGGCACTTGAGCCTGATAATGCATGCTGCTCAGGTAAAGAAGTGAGCTGTTCGCGATAGCGACGAGCCACTTCACCAATAAAGAACTTCTGCGCGCGCGTGTAACCAGGCAGATCCAAATTCTGCAGCAAGTAAGCACTATGCTCTCCGCCTTTTTTGAAATCGATAGTTAAACCAATTTCATGCAGTTTTGCGGCGGTCTCGAGTAATATCTTGCCCTGAGGCTCTGTAATCCACTCATCGCCCCCAGCTTGCTGTAAAAGCGTGTGTGCCAGAGTAGCGACTTGTTCGCCGTATTGGTGATCGAGCTGATAGCGATTTTGTACGCTAGCGATAGTGCGGGCACGAATGTCTTCTTGGCGAAGCTCTTCAACCATCTCATACACTAAGCCTTCGCGTAGTGCGCCGCCAGCGAGTGTCATAGCATCGATTTCAAGCAATTCAAAAACGGCAATCAAAATAGAGAGGCCACTAGGGAACACTAATGCCCGCTCAAGTGTTAAGCCTTCAATATCGAGCTCTTCTAAATGGTCGGCCAACATGGCTTGCTTCTGTAGACGCTTGAGTTTGGAGTGAGTGATTACTTCGTCCATGCCTTGCGCCAGCATTATCTCTTGCAATGCCTGAACAGTGCCTGATGCACCAACACACACATCCCAACCAATTTCTGTATAACGTTCTAAAATCGGCTGAATGGTCTGTTTCGCTCCTTCAATTGCCGCGTCAAAGTTACGAGCATTCAATTGGCGATCTTTAAAGAAGTTTTCAAGCCAAGTCACGCAGCCCATTTTTAAGCTGGTCAGTGCTTTGGCTTCGAAACCTTCACCGATAATCAGTTCGGTACTTGCTCCACCGATATCGACTACAAGGCGACGACCACTACCGCCAGAGGTGTGAGCGACACCTTTATAGATAGTGGCAGCTTCTTCTTCACCAGTAATCACTTCGATAGGCTGGCCTAGAATTTGGTTAGCCTTTTCTAAAAACACATCTACATTGGTCGCGGTACGTAATGTTGCAGTACCGACGATGCGAATGTTTTGTTTAGGAATGTCCTGCAAGCGTTCCGCAAATAGACTTAAGCAGTCCCATCCTCGCTGCATAGCTTCCATACTAAGAGAATTATGTTCATCTAAGCCCGCTGCTAGACGAACTTTGCGCTTAATTTTAGCCATTGTTTGAACGCTGCCATCGATGTGACGCACAACGAGCATGTGAAAACTGTTCGACCCGAGGTCGATGGCGGCATATAGCGGTGATGATCCTGCTTGACTCATAAACGAACTCAGTTTCCTATTACGATTGTTTTGGTGCCGATTGACGCGGTTGGCGTGGACGACGTCCCTGCGGCTTACGGTTACCAGAACCAGAACGGGTACCGCCAGTATTCGTGCGGCGCTGTTGGTTGCGTGGTGCACGCATACGAATCGGAGCCGGTAGATCTTGAATCAGTGCCGACGAATCGTACTCTGAAACTGGGATTGTATGCTCAATGTATTCTTCGATTGCTGGTAGGTTAACCGCGTACTCTTCACAAGCAAAACTGATCGAATGGCCGCTCGCACCAGCGCGACCAGTACGGCCAATACGGTGAACATAATCTTCACAGTCGTCAGGAAGGTCGTAGTTGAAAACGTGCGTTACCTGAGGAATATGCAGGCCACGCGCTGCAACGTCAGTTGCAACTAAGATGTCGACATCACCTTTGGTGAATTGCTCAAGAATCTTCTCACGCTTCTTCTGCGGTACATCGCCAGTAAGAAGGCCTACACGGTGTCCATCGGCAGCCAAATGTCCCCAAACCGATTCACACTTATGCTTGGTATTGGCAAAAATGATAGCGCGATCTGGCCACTCTTCTTCAATTAGTGTTTGAAGCAGCGCCATTTTGTCTTCATTCGAAGGATAGAAAAGCTCTTCCTGGATACGGTGGCCAGTTTTTTGTTCTGGTTCGACAACGACATGCTCAGGAGTATTCATGTGTTCGAATGCCAGTTCTTGAACGCGGTAAGACAGCGTTGCTGAGAACAGCATGTTCAAACGCTCTTTTGGCTCAGGCATACGACGGAACAAGAAGCGAATGTCTTTAATAAAGCCAAGATCGAACATGCGGTCGGCTTCGTCCAGAACAACAGCTTGAATGTTGTTGAGGTTAAATACGCGCTGTTTGTAGAAATCGATGATACGGCCTGTTGTTCCGATCAGAATATCTACGCCGTCTTGCAGTTTCGCAAGTTGCTTGTCGTAGCTTTCACCACCGTAAGCTAGAGCGGTTTTTAGACCTGTGCTTTCAGTTAATGATTCTGCATCATTGTAAATCTGAATAGCGAGCTCACGTGTAGGCGCCATAATAATTGCGCGTGGCTGTGTAGGCTTACGACCTTCATGTTCCGGAGTCGTCAGAAGGTGGTTGAACGTAGCAGTAAGAAACGCGAGCGTTTTACCAGTACCCGTTTGGGCCTGGCCTGCGATGTCTTGGCCGGTGAGCAGGACCGGCAACGCCAAGGCTTGGATAGGGGTACAAAATTCGAACCCTTTTTTGTCCAATCCTTCAATAACTTGGGGCTTTAAGCCCAAATCGGCGAACTTTTGCTCTGTGATATGCGTCTTTTTCATGGCTATAGAATATCAGCTAAAGCTTGCAATACGAAAGTAAATACATTCCAATAGGGCATCTAATTACTGGTTATCATCCAACCAGTTTCGAAAAACACATTGGAGTGGAAGATGAGTGATAAGATTTTGCAGCTAACTGATGACGGTTTTGAAAACGATGTAATCAACGCTGCAGGCCCGGTTCTAGTGGATTTTTGGGCAGAATGGTGTGGTCCTTGTAAAATGATCGCTCCTATTTTGGACGAAATCGCAGACGAGTACGAAGGCAAACTCACTATCGGTAAACTAAACATCGACCATAACGCAGGTACACCACCTAAGTTTGGTATTCGCGGCATTCCAACGCTATTACTATTTAAAGATGGTAACGTAGCGGCAACGAAAGTAGGTGCTCTGTCTAAAACTCAACTAAAAGAGTTCCTAGACGCAAACTTATAATCACCAAGTGATTACAGATAAAACCGTGCAAAGTTACAATGCACGGTTTTGTTTTTCTAACTCTGGACTAGAATACTAATTAGTGCTAACTTATCGCGCGTTAATTGAACAAATTTCTCTTCTTGGTCGATCCTGAGACCAAATCCATCTTAACTAGAAAACAGATCTTATTTTGACTAAACAAGAATCCACCACCATGAACCTTACCGAACTGAAGAACAGACCTGTGTCTGACCTTGTAAAACTGGGCGAAAGCTTAGGATTAGAGAACCTAGCTCGCTTAAGAAAACAAGACATCATCTTCGCGATTTTAAAAGCGCACGCTAAAGGCGGCGAAGACATCTTTGGCGATGGGGTTCTGGAAATTCTGCAAGACGGCTTTGGTTTCCTACGCAGTGCAGATAGTTCATACCTTGCGGGTCCGGACGATATCTACGTATCACCAAGTCAGATTCGTCGCTTTAACCTACGTACTGGTGACTCTATCGCTGGTAAAATTCGTCCACCAAAAGACGGTGAACGTTACTTTGCCCTTCTAAAAGTCAATACCGTTAACGACGATAAACCAGACAACGCCCGTAACAAGATCCTATTTGAAAACCTTACCCCTCTACATGCGAATGAGCGCATGGTTATGGAGCGTGGTAACGGTTCAACAGAAGACATTACAGCACGTGTTTTAGACTTGGCATCGCCAATCGGTAAAGGTCAACGTGGTCTGATTGTTGCTCCGCCTAAAGCGGGTAAAACAATGCTTCTGCAAAACATCGCGCAAAGCATCGCGTACAACCACCCAGAGTGTGAGTTGATGGTTCTTCTTATCGACGAACGTCCAGAAGAAGTAACTGAGATGCAGCGCCTAGTTAAAGGTGAAGTGGTTGCGTCGACTTTCGATGAGCCAGCATCGCGTCACGTACAAGTAGCGGAAATGGTGATCGAGAAAGCAAAACGTCTTGTTGAACATAAGAAAGACGTGGTTATCTTGCTTGACTCTATCACTCGTCTAGCTCGTGCTTACAACACCGTAGTGCCTTCATCAGGTAAAGTACTAACTGGTGGTGTGGATGCAAACGCATTACATCGTCCTAAGCGTTTCTTCGGTGCTGCACGTAACGTAGAAGAAGGCGGCAGCCTAACTATCATCGCAACGGCACTAGTAGATACTGGTTCTAAAATGGATGAAGTTATCTACGAAGAGTTCAAGGGTACAGGTAACATGGAACTGCACTTGAACCGTAAGATTGCTGAGAAGCGTGTATTCCCTGCGATTGACTTCAACCGCTCAGGTACACGTCGTGAAGAGCTACTGACGAAGACTGACGAACTACAGAAGATGTGGATTCTGCGTAAGATCGTTCACCCAATGGGCGAAATCGACGCAATGGAATTCCTAATCGATAAGCTAGCGATGACGAAGACCAACGATGAGTTCTTCGATGCGATGCGTCGTCAATAGTCTCAGATAAGTTATTCTGCGAAAAGCCACCGTATATCGGTGGCTTTTTTATTGCTTTCTCCCGATAGAAGTATCAGAATGAAGGAAATGTTATCGGGAGGTTAACATGCAACAAGGAATGTTGTCGTCATTACTCCTGAGCTTGTCACTTATCACTCTACCTGCGACATTATCTGCCAAGGAAATGCATGAGTCTGTAGTAGAGCAGTGGCTTCAGGATACTCAAATACAGGCTAAAGTCTCTGAACTGCTTGATTACGCTGTCAGAGATGAAGTCGACTCGCTTAAATTTGCCCTTGATAGACTTGCTTTGCCTCAACAAGAGGTGGTGCGCTTTCAATTATTGGAAAAGCTTGAAAAGCAAGATGTGATTCTCACGCCTCGAATGGCTCTGTTTGTTGAGTCCCAGATCCGTATGACCCCGACTTATCAAGTGTTAGAGCGAGGTGATGGGTATGAATTTAGTGTACCCGCTTTTAACTTTCCCGTTATTGCGAGTCGCTTGATTAAGCGTTGGAAACAAGACCAAAGTACCTTGGACTTTGTCTTACAAGCTGAACGAAGAGAGCTTAACTTAAAGCAATGGCTTACAGGGCCATCTCAACAAGCTCAAGCGCGTGAAGCGCTTTTGATTCGAGAGTTAGACAGTTTATCACCCAACGCGCTTGCTGCATTAGCGGCCCAGTTAACCAAAGCAAATGTGACCAGTTGGTTACCCTCGACGGCCGTGATAGTCAGGTTGGCACAAGTTAGTCAGGATGAGGAAGTGTACAACTTACTCTGGCGGATGAAAGCCGATTACAACAGCCAGTCCGAACTTGAGCGTTTAGCTGCGGTTGGAGACGTTTTTTCCATTCAGCAATTGATGAATGCCACAGTTAACCCATCACTCAAGCCAGAAGCTATTAGTCTACTTACAAAATCTAACCCTCTATCTCCGCAAGTAAAGCAGTTTCTAGTTAGAAAAATGGCGTTATCAGAAGAAGCAACCATGGTTGCTCGAGAGCTTGCTCAACAAGGGCATCAAACCTGGTTGGAAGAGTTAGTATCTTCGAACCATCAGATAAAGACTCGGCAGATTGAACAAGTATTAAAGTAATCTTGCTCACATACCCACACAAAATAGGAGGATCTTAGCGTCCTCCTATTTGTTATACTGCGGACAGTTTAATCAGCCAGCATGAAGGCCTATGAGTTTTAAGGATTTACGCGAATTTATCGACCACCTAGAACAGAAAGGTCGACTTAAACGCATCACTCACCCTGTCGATCCCGCTTATGAAATGACAGAAATCAGCGACCGCACCTTGCGTGCTGGTGGACCTGCGCTGTTGTTTGAGAACCCAATCGGCTACGACGTACCTGTTTTGACTAACCTGTTTGGTACACCAGAGCGTGTCGCAATCGGCATGGGACGTGAAGACGTTAAAGAATTAAGAGAAGTCGGTAAGCTGCTGGCTTATTTAAAAGAACCTGAGCCACCAAAAGGCTTCAAAGACGCTTTAGAAAAACTGCCTGTGTTCAAACAAGTATTGAACATGCCGGCTAAGCGTTTACGTAAAGCACCATGCCAAGACATTGTTTGGCAAGGTGATGAAGTCGACTTGGATAAAATTCCGGTAATGAGCTGCTGGGCAGAAGATGTAGCGCCGCTGCTTACTTGGGGCTTAACCGTAACCAAAGGTCCAAGTAAGAAACGTCAGAACCTAGGCATTTACCGTCAGCAGAAAATTGCCAAGAACAAAATCATCATGCGTTGGTTAGCCCATCGTGGTGGTGCGCTTGATCTGCGCGATTGGATGGAAACCAACCCAGGTAAACCTTTCCCAGTTTCGGTCGCGTTTGGTGCAGACCCAGCAACCATTCTTGGCGCAGTAACACCAGTGCCAGATACGCTATCGGAATACGCATTTGCAGGTTTGCTACGTGGAAGCAAAACGGAAGTCGTGAAGTCAGTCAGCAACGATTTGGAAGTGCCAGCGAGCGCGGAAATCGTGATGGAAGGCTATATCGACCCGAACGAGTTTGCTGATGAAGGTCCTTACGGTGACCACACTGGCTACTATAACGAAAAAGAAAAGCACCACGTATTTACTATTACGCACATTACTATGCATAAAGACCCTATTTATCACAGCACCTACACAGGTCGTCCGCCAGATGAACCAGCTGTATTGGGTGTGGCATTAAACGAAGTGTTTGTGCCTATTCTGCAAAAGCAATTCCCAGAGATTGAAGACTTCTATCTTCCGCCAGAAGGTTGTTCGTACCGAATGGCCGTCGTCACCATGAAGAAGCAGTACCCAGGACATGCCAAGCGCGTAATGATGGGCGTGTGGTCTTTCTTACGTCAATTCATGTATACCAAGTTTGTTATTGTGTGCGATGAATCGGTAAACGCACGAGATTGGAATGATGTCGTGAAAGCCATGTCAGAGCATATGGATCCTGTACGTGATACCTTGATGATAGATAACACGCCAATCGACTCGCTCGACTTTGCTTCACCAGTGGTTGGGCTTGGCTCCAAAATGGGCTTGGATGCGACCATTAAATGGGATGCCGAGCTGGCGACGCGAACCGAGGTCACTGAGCGAGACAGCAAAACGATTACCGAAGCAGAACTAAATGAGTTGAAACAGCAACGCCCTGAGATTGTTGACGTCTATCTTCCAGTTACAGCAAACAACCAATTTGCTGTCGTGACTATGAAGAAAGACCAAGCTGGTCAATCCCAAGAATTGATGGAACATCTATGGGGCTTCTTTGCTCAGTACACGGATAACAAATTCATCATTTTGTGCGACGATGACGTTAATGCACGAGATTGGAATGACATCATTTGGGCGGTGACAACTCGAATGGACCCAGATAGAGACACGATTCAAGTGCTTGGTAAGACTGAGAGTTCATCCAAATTAGGACTGGATGCGACCAACAAGTTCGAATCTGAAGTCACGCGCGAGTGGGGTACGCCTATCAAAAAAGATCCTAAACTTGTGGCTAAAGTCGATGAGATTTGGGACCAGTTAGGTATTCTATGAGTCATCAAGTCCACCTTCTACCAATGGACGTTAGGTTCCAAGTAAAAGAAGGGGAGACGGTGTTGGAAGCTGCGCTCAACAACAATATTCGCTTCCCACACCGTTGCCAAGTTGGCGCTTGCGCCATGTGTATGTGTAAAAAGCTAACGGGCGAGGTGAGTTACCACCTCGAACCGATGCTAACCGAAAAAGAGCAACAGCAAGGTTGGATATTCCCTTGCCAAGCCTATACAGAAAGTAATTTAGTGCTTACTTTTGATGAGTAAGCGAGAGGAACACCATGACCATCCAATGTAAAGTAAAGTCTATTCAGCCGTTAGCTTGTAATACTTACCAAATCCTTCTTCATCCAGAATCACCAGTGCCTTTTAAAGCGGGTCAGTACCTAATGGTGGTGATGGGTGAAAAAGACAAACGTCCTTTCTCTATCGCAAGCAGCCCTTGTCGTCATGAAGGTGAACTTGAACTGCACATCGGTGCGGCGGAACACAACGCTTATGCACAAGAAGTTGTCGAAGCAATGCAAGCGGCGCTTGAAACTGATGGTCAGATTGAAATTGATGCGCCACATGGCGATGCTTGGGTTCAAGAAGAAAGCGAACGCCCATTATTATTAATTGCTGGTGGTACAGGCTTCAGTTACGTTCGCTCGATTCTGGATCACTGCGTAGCGCAGAATAAAACCAATCCTATCTATTTATATTGGGGGGCGCGCGATAACTGCCAGCTTTATGCTAAAGACGAACTGGTCGAGATTGCCGACAAGTTTGCCAATGTTCACTTTGTGCCAGTAGTAGAAGAAGCTCCTGCAGACTGGCAAGGTAAAGTTGGTAACGTGCTACAAGCTGTAGCTGAAGATTTCGAAAGCTTAGAAAACTACGATATCTATATTGCAGGTCGTTTTGAAATGGCTGGCGCAGCACGTGAACAGTTCACTCAGAACAAGAAAGCGAAGAGCGAACGTATGTTCGCAGACGCGTACGCATTCATTTAAATACGGCTTTTAAGGCAGAAAAAGAGGGTTTTTTACCCTCTTTTTTGCTTTTTTGATGAAATAGTCATCGAACAGGCATTTTTTTCCATTTTTTTTCAAAAAAGGGTTGCGAACGGATCTGAGTTCCCTATAATGCGCATCCACCGACACGGCAGACGCGATAAGGCTTCAGCAGGGTCGGAGAGGTGAAAGCTTCTACGAAAAATAAAATTGAAAAAGTGTTTGACACTGTCAATTAAATCGCTAGAATGCACCTCCGCTTTGAGAGAAAAACTTCTCGTAAAGCAAGCTCTTTAACAATATAGACCTATCAATCTGTGTGGGCACTCGTTGATGATAATCCAAATAGTTTCTTCGGAAACA
>NZ_JAWOWF010000047.1:0-38874 GCF_033340295.1 Vibrio sp. 1401 | reverse complement strand
GGTAGTTCAGTTGGTTAGAATACCGGCCTGTCACGCCGGGGGTCGCGGGTTCGAGTCCCGTCCACTCCGCCACTTATATTAAGCCTCAGTCGAAAGACTGAGGCTTTTTTCGTTTTGGTTCCCCGACTTACCTTAAACCCACTTTCATATTGAAACCTTGCATCGAGAGGCAGGCTTCCCTCTGGCGATGCTTTCTAAGCCCTGTTATGAGTGAAGTGGAACTCAGTTTTGTGTGGTTTCTACTGAACCGGGTCCTAGTATCGAGCGCTAGTTCTCAGCCCTTATGCTTACTTACCAAAGCTTCCTTTATTATTACCTGGAAAATTTATTCACTAGGTTATGTTATTTTCGGGGGAGATTTCTCTGCTTTAGATGTTTTGATTTAGCCATAGGCGCTTATTAATATAAACTCAGCGCATTTAAAACTTTCCAAACATGGGTTTTGTTTTGTCGATCTATTTAAGCCAGTGTCTTAAAGTGTATTCGCTACTTCTTCCCTCTAACCCTCTCCAACCTACAAAGCCACCACTACATTCGTATAACGTGAGCGGTATAGGTGCTTTCATAGCTGTGTTTGCTGAGTAAGTCGTTCACCTAGCACATTGACTGAGGAAAAGTCTTCTTTCAGTGGACCTTCGTGTAAGTCACGATAGTTTTAATAATTATCTGGTACTTTTTATTCTAAAGGTGTACGCTTCACATCGAGTGTTTTTTCGACAGTAAATCATGTTATATCTCTTGTTTAAAAGCTTTGTAAGAAGGCTGAACTCCGTGCAAAAAACGCGATGAAGTGTTGCTCGGAGTCTTAAATTAATCTTCATCAGGTGTTTTATGTGTGGGTAGCTTCGCTGAAGTTATACGCAGGAGCTTGTACACCTGATAAAAGAGAAGAGATGGCCGGTGATATTTCATCATCGGCCTTTTTGTATCTGTTAAGCAGCTACAAAGCATTACCCAGTATTGAAATAAGGGCCGGTATTGATCACCGGCCCTTTTTTATTTGGTTGAAAACATGAGTATTTTACAAGTTAAAAATTTGTCTTATCAGATAGCTGATAAGACGTTATACAACAACGTGACCTTTCGTATTAACGTGGGAGAGAAAATAGGTATCACCGGAGCGAATGGTGTTGGAAAAAGCACCTTATTGAAACTGCTTTTCGGTGAATTATCTGCAGATAAGGGCTGCATTGAATGGTTACCAAACCTTGAGGTGGGGTATTTAGAACAACATTTTAAGATCGATAATGTGCTGACAGTTCATGAGTGTTTAAAGGGCTCTTTTGAGAGTTTATACGCTGCAGAGCAAAAGCTTTGGACTTTGTATCATGCGATGACCGAGTCTCACTCTACATCTCTTTTAAGCCAAGTCGCTCGGCTACAGGCATATTTAGAAGATGAAGACTTCTATGCAATTAATACCAAAATTGAACGAGTTGCTGTAGGTCTTGGTATTTATCAATTTGGCTTAGATACACCGCTTATCTCGCTAAGTGGCGGTCAAAGGCACAAAGTCCTTTTAGGCAGGTTGTTACTTCGCAACCCCGATGTGTTAATTCTTGATGAGCCGACAAACTATCTTGATGCTCCGCACATTGAATGGCTAGTCACGTTTCTCAATGATTACATTGGTACCGTTTTACTGGTTTCTCATGATGTTGATTTTCTTAATCAAGTAGCGACCAGTATTTGTGATATTGATTATCAAACGGTTCGAAAATACAGCGGTACTTATGTCAAAGCAATGCAGCAAAAGCAGCACGACGGTGCTTTATTAGAAAAGCAATATAAGGCTCAGCAAAGTGAAATTCGAAAGTTAGAGAAATTTATTGCCCAAAATGGTGCAGGAGTTAACGCCAGTCTTGCTAAAGGGCGTAAGAAGAGACTGGATAAAATCGAACGTATTCAACTGAATCATGTAGAGAAAGTATCGACGTTTGACTTTGCTTACCAGCCCATTGAGCAACCGAATGTGGTTGAGGCAAAAGCGTTGATGATCGGTTATCAGCAGCCTCTGCTTCCAGTATTTGATATCACGTTAGCGCGCGGGGAAAAGTTGGTTGTTGCTGGCTTTAACGGCGTGGGTAAGTCGACCTTACTTAAAACCCTGATGGGGAAGATCGAGCCACTCTCTGGTGAGGTGGTATTGGCAAAAGGTGCAATGATTGGTTATTTTTCTCAAGATTTGTCTTGGCGCCATCCTCAGAACACGCCTGAACAGGAGCTGTGCTCTTGTGCGCCAACAATCTCAAGCAAAGAGTCACGCAAGCTATTAGCTCGCTTTGGGATCACGGGGGATAAGACGCAGCGCCACTTAGATACATTGAGCGGTGGTGAGCAAACTCGGGTGAAACTGTGTTGTTTATCGGTTCAGAAATGCAATGTTTTGCTGTTGGACGAACCAACAACACATTTGGATAGCAGCAGCAAAAATGCGCTTAAAGAGGCTCTCCAGCGCTTTTCCGGTAGCGTGATTGTAGTATCTCATGAGAAGGCATTTTTGCAATCTTGGCCTGATAGAGTTTTAGATATTTCGTTGCTCACTTGTGCTGAATCGGAAACAGAACAGGAGGTGGAGCTATGATGCAGTCCATGATCCTATTTCTCGTTGCTTTTCTTGTTGGTGCTGATGAGTTGATGCTTGGATCTATTCTTGAACCTATCGGAAATGATTTAAGTGTTCAACCGAGTCAGGTGACCTTATTTATTACGGCATATAGTTTAGCCATAGCAATTTGCGCTCCTTACTTGGGCCGTTTATCAGACCGAGTTGGGCGTATTCGTATCATGGTGCCTGCTTGCTTTGTATTTGGGGTTGCGTCTATTACGACGGGCATAGTTCATGATTTTGAACTTGCTATTGCAACTCGTGTGATCACTGGTATTGCAAGTGCAGGCATGTTACCAATTGCATTCGCGTTAGCGGGAGACGCGAAGGGTAATAGAGCGATGCGTCAAATTGTGATGGTTCAGGCGGGATTAACGCTAGGTATGATAACTAGTCCGGCGATCGGAGCATTGTTGACCCAGCTTTTATCATGGCGTACCGCTTTTATTATTTTGGGCGTGGCGGCTCTTTTTGTCGGTGCCATGAGCGTAGTGTCCATGAACAACAAGCATAATGAGTCCAAGAAGTCAGATACTCTGCCACCTATCACAGACGTCATTCATCTTCCAGGCGCGTTGAGGGCGATTCTAGCGATGTGTTTAGGCCTAGGGGGAGGTATTGGTGTATTTAACCTGATAGGCCTTCATATTCGAGATACCAGCGAGTTGGCGCTCGGTTGGGTGGGCGCTATTTATGCTGCTCTAGGGATCGTGAGTGTGGTTGGAAATATGTGCGTGGGGAGAGCTTGCCGTTGGCTTGGTAGCTCTCGAGCTGTTATGCGAGTGGCTTTAATGGTGTGCATACCTTGCAGTGCATGGGTGTTCTCAAGTGAGATGAGTACGGTTACCGCTTATCTTCCAGCTCTAGTGCTCTGGTCTCTTGCTGGAGGGGTTGGTTCTCCAGCATTACAAGCACATATAACAAACTTATCTGATGAATATCGAGGTGTGTTGATGTCTTCTGGAATGAGTATGATGCACTTTGGTGTCGCGATTTGGTCTGCCTTGGCGGGCTTCGCGTATTCTGTAGGCAATGAATGTGTCGCTGTCGTGGCTTTGCTATTGTTTGGCTCAGCAGTGGTTATCTTAAAGCCAGTTGGTAATACTGCACAAAGTGAGCGTTATTCGTAGTGTTTTAGTAGATAAAGAAAAGCCGTTACCTAAAAAGGTAACGGCTTGTTCCAAATACTTTTTGAAAAACGGTCTTAGTTCATGCCGTATTTCTTAAGTTTCTTGCGAAGAGTACCGCGGTTGATACCCATCATAGTTGCTGCGCGAGTTTGGTTACCGCGAGTGTACTGCATGATAGTATCTAGTAGTGGCTGTTCAACTTCAGCTAGAACTAATTCGTATAGTTCTGTTACTTCCTGGCCGTTTAGTTGAGCAAGGTAGTTTTTAAGAGACGCTTTAACAGAGTCACGTAAAGGCTTCTGAGTAATCTGGTCTTGTGACGTTACTGTAGTTACTGTTAATGCTTCTGAAGTCAGATTTTGTTCGAACATATTCGGTCTAGCTCTTCTCTTAATTATGATGCAACGTTATCAAAATAACCTTCTAACGCCTCAATTTGCAGCGGAGCTGCGTCGATAGCGTTGAAGGTACGGCGAAACTCACTTGCCTGTTCATGCTCTTTCAGGTACCACCCAACGTGCTTGCGCGCGGTACGTGGACCTAAGAACTCCCCATAAAACTCATGCAGAGCATTTACATGACCAAGCATAATGGTTTTCACTTCCTCAGTTGGAAGCTCCTCCATTGTGGTGCCGTTTTCCAAATAGTGATGGATTTCCTGGAAAATCCAAGGACGACCCTGGGCAGGGCGTCCAATCATTAAAGCGTCCGCACCGGTGTACTCCAGTACAAATTTGGCTTTCTCCGGGCTATCGATATCACCGTTCGCGATAACCGGAATTGAAATCGCCTCTTTTACCGCTTTAATGCTGTCATATTCGGCCTCACCTTTGTACATACATGCTTTCGTTCTGCCATGCAGAGCAAGAGCTTGTATGCCGCAGTTTTCGGCTAATTTAGCGATCTGGACACAGTTCTTGTTGTCTGTATCCCAGCCAGTTCGAGTCTTTAACGTTACAGGAACGTCCACTGCATTCACGACCGCTTTCAAAATCTCTTCGATAATGTTTGGGTATTGAAGCAGAGCAGAGCCCGCTAGCTTCTTATTCACTTTTTTTGCCGGGCAGCCCATGTTGATGTCGATGATTTGTGCACCGTTCTCAACACTGAATTGAGCTGCGTCCGCCATAAGCTGTGGATCGGAACCCGCAATCTGTACAGAGCGAATGCCCGATTCGCCCTCGTGTACCATGCGCTGTTTCGACTTTGACGTTCCCCATAGTTTTGGGTTAGCAGACATCATTTCACTGACGGCCATTCCCGCACCATAGCGAAGACACAACTCGCGAAACGGTCTATCCGTTACACCAGCCATAGGGGCTACGATTAGATTGTTCTTAAGTTGATAGTTTCCGATTTTCAAAACGTCATCACAGTTCTGTACCAGCAAGGGCGCGCATTTTACGCATTTTTTCACTGCGTGAAAAGACTAATATTTGAGCATTTACAAATTGTTTTTGTAAATTGTATGAATTTCAAACAATTAGCTCTGAAAACCTTGTCTAGCCTTGCTTACGACCAGAGATGCGACACCATTCACTTTGCTCAACAATCGGGTCAATGTGAAGCTCGTCACGGTAATAGTTCGCAACATCTTCAGCTTGAGTGTCTAATACGCCAGACATTGCAAGGTCGCCATTTGGCTTAACTAGCCCTTTGATGATAGGTGCAAGTTCACGTAAAGGTCCTGCAAGGATGTTGGCCACAACGACGTCAGCGACGAGACCTTCAGGTTGATTTTGCGGTAAGTAAACTTCTAGTTTGTCTGCAACGCCATTACGCTCAGCATTGTCTTTTGAAGCAAGCAGGGCTTGAGGATCAATGTCGATCCCTATCACTTTTTCAGCGCCCAGTTTGATTGCTGCGATCGCAAGAATACCTGAGCCACAACCGAAGTCGATAACGGTCTTACCGCTTAAGTCCATGCTTTCTAGCCACTCAAGACAAAGTGCTGTTGTAGGGTGAGTACCCGTACCGAATGCAAGGCCTGGATCCAACATAACATTAACAGCGTCAGGATCTGGAATGTCGCGCCAGCTTGGACAAATCCATAGGCGTTCACCAAATTTCATTGGGTGGAAGTTTTCCATCCATTCGCGTTCCCAGTCTTTATCTTCAAGCTGTTCTACTTTGTAAGCAAAATTGTCAGCCAGCATATTGCTCGCTTTAATTTGGTCGATGATGAAGTTAGTGTCTGCTTCTGCATCATACAGTGCCAGAATATCAGTATCGCCCCATAAGCGAGTTTCGCCAGGTAGAGGTTCGAATACAGGTGTATCCTGCGCGTCTAAGAATGTAACAGACAGCGCGCCAGTCTCTTCCATTAGCATATCGCCGATTTGCTCAGCGTTTTCATTGGTCGCGTTGAGTTTGATTTGAATCCAAGGCATTGGTTTTTGCTCTTAAAGTGAATGAAGTGGCGCAGAGTTTACCAGAACTCTACGATTTGTTTGAGTATATACCCAAATAAGCCGATTTATATGTTGAGCCGTTCGCGTACATATAAAACAAAAATGCCCACGGGAGTGGGCATTTTTTAAGACGTTTGCTTAGGCTTATTGTAAGCCAAGCTTCTTCTCTAGGTAGTGGATGTTTGCACCACCGTGTTGGAAGTTTTCGTCATTCATAATGGAGAATTGCAGTGGCACGTTAGTTTTGATGCCTTCGATGATCATCTCACCCAGTGCGTTTTTCATACGTGCAATCGCTACATCACGGTTCTCACCGTAAGTGATCAGTTTACCAATCATTGAATCGTAATGAGGTGGAACTGTGTAGCCTGTGTAGATATGAGATTCCCAACGTACACCCATACCGCCAGGAGCGTGGAAACGCTCGATCTTACCCGGAGATGGTAGGAAGCGCTCAGGGTCTTCTGCGTTGATACGACACTCAATCGCATGGCCACGGATCTTAATATCATCTTGAGTGAATGACAGAGGCTGACCCGCTGCAACACGAAGCTGTTCTTTGATTAGGTCGATGCCAGTAACCATCTCTGTTACTGGGTGCTCTACCTGAATACGAGTGTTCATTTCGATGAAGTAGAACTCACCGTTCTCGTATAGGAATTCAAACGTACCTGCGCCGCGGTAACCGATCTCGATACATGCACGAGTACAGCGTTCACCGATGTACTTACGCATTTCTTCGGTGATACCAGGTGCTGGAGCTTCTTCCACTACTTTTTGGTGACGACGTTGCATTGAACAGTCACGCTCACCAAGGTGGATTGCGCCGCCTTGACCGTCAGCAATAACCTGAACTTCAACGTGACGAGGGTTTTCTAGGAATTTCTCCATGTAAACCATGTCATTGTTGAACGCCGCTTTTGCTTCAGCACGTGTCATTGCAATGGCTTGGATAAGGTCTTTCTCTGCGCGAACAACACGCATACCACGACCGCCGCCGCCGCCAGATGCTTTGATGATTACTGGGTAACCAATGCGCTTAGCAAATGCTTTGTTTTTCTCTTCGTCATTGTCTAGAGGGCCGTCAGAACCCGGTACACAAGGAACGCCTGCTTTCTTCATTGCATTGATAGCAGATACTTTATCGCCCATTAGGCGGATAGTGTCTGCCTTTGGACCAACGAAGATGAAACCACTGCGCTCAACTTGCTCTGCGAAGTCTGCGTTTTCAGACAGGAAGCCGTAACCTGGGTGGATAGCCACAGCACCAGTCACTTCTGCTGCAGAAATGATGCGTGGAATGTTTAGGTAGCTGTCGATACCACGAGCAGGGCCGATACATACGGTTTCGTCTGCGAGTAGTACGTGCTTAAGATCGCGGTCCGCTGTTGAGTGAACAGCGACGGTCTTAATACCTAATTCTTTACAAGCGCGAAGAATACGAAGTGCAATTTCACCTCGGTTCGCGATGACTACTTTGTCTAGCATAAGGCAAGCCCCGCTTATTCGATTACAACAAGAGGTTGGTCGAATTCAACTGGTTGGCCGTCTTCAGCTAGGATTGCTGTAACAACGCCAGATTTGTCCGCTTCGATTTGGTTCATCATTTTCATTGCTTCAACAATACATAGAGTATCGCCAGCATTTACTTTCTGACCCACTTCTACGAATGCTTTAGAGTCTGGGCTTGGAGAGCGGTAGAAAGTACCAACCATTGGAGAAAGAACTTGGTGACCTGCAGGTGTTGCTGCTGGAGCTTCTGCTGCTGGCGCTTCCGCTACTGGTGCCGCTGCTACTGGAGCAGGTGCCGCCGCTGGAGCTGCTGCGTAGTGAATTGGTGCTTGAGGGGCTGCAGTGCCATGACGGCTGATGCGCACTGACTCTTCACCTTCAGAGATCTCTAGCTCAGCAATGCCAGACTCTTCAACTAACTCAATTAGCTTCTTGATTTTACGAATATCCATCTTTTCTTTCTCTTTTATCTTGTGATTAAGACAACCCTCGTAGGGTTGCAGAGTGTTAGGGTTACTTTGCCTGTAGCTTATTGATCGCTGCAGACAGAGCAAATTCATAACCTTGTGCGCCTAAACCGCAAATCACACCCTCTGCTTTATCTGACAGATAAGAGTGATGACGGAATGGTTCACGTGCGTGCACATTTGATAAGTGCACCTCAATAAATGGGATGGCGACGCCAAGTAATGCATCTCGCAGCGCCACACTAGTATGAGTGAAAGCCGCTGGATTGATGATGATGAAGTCAATCTTGCCATAGGCAGCGTGAATGGCTTCAATCAGTTCGTACTCACGATTTGATTGTAGGTGTTCCAGTTCTACCCCAGCGTTATGGGCTTGCTCTGTAAGAGTATCCACAACTTGAGCTAAGGTACTGTGACCATAGTGTGTCGGTTCGCGCAGACCCAATAGATTAAGATTTGGTCCGTTTAGAACAAGAATCCGTGACTTTGCAGACATTGTGTTGCTATCTTCCCTTATCGTGAGTGGAACGTTTATATTCCCAAATATACGATAGTTCAGCACGATTTTTTTGTTAAAACCGAGCAAATTTTAAAAAATCGACCAAGATTATAGCTAATTCATAGCAATTAGCAGCAATTTACTGGTCTAATCTCCTAATAGCCACTCTCGTTTCTGTAACCAAGTTAACAAAAACAACATAATTGCCATATTTTTTGTGTGGCCAATTTGTGCACTAAAGCAAAAAACCGCCATGAGTGATGGCGGTTTTTAAAGTGCTTTTAAAACAGTTGGTTGAATTTATGCCAATTCTGCTTTCTCTGCGATAAGTTTATCTACAACGCTCGGATCGGCAAGCGTTGATGTGTCTCCGAGGTTGCTGGTATCACCCGTTGCAATTTTACGCAGGATTCGACGCATGATCTTACCAGAACGAGTCTTCGGTAAGGAATCCGTCCAGTGCAGTACATCTGGTGTTGCAATTGGACCAATCTCTTTACGCACCCAATCTTTCACTTCTTTGTGCAGCTCAGCTGACGGGAATTCACCATCGTTCAATGTAATGTAAGCGTAGATAGCTTGGCCTTTGATGTCATGTGGAATACCAACAATCGCCGCTTCTGCAATCTTGTGGTGCGCCACTAGCGCTGATTCAATTTCAGCGGTACCCATACGGTGACCCGACACGTTTAGTACGTCATCAACACGGCCAGTGATCCAGTAGTAGCCGTCTTCGTCACGACGAGCACCATCACTAGTAAAGTACATTCCCTTGAAGGTTGAGAAGTAGGTCTGTTCAAAGCGTTCGTGGTCGCCATAAACAGTACGCATCTGACCTGGCCATGAATCAAGGATCACCAAGTTACCTTCTGCTGTGGTTTCTTCAATGATGTTGCCCATGTTATCAACCAGTGCAGGTTGGACTCCGAAGAATGGTCGAGTTGCTGAGCCTGGTTTTAAGTCTGTTGCGCCTGGTAGTGGTGCAATTAAGATACCGCCGGTCTCTGTTTGCCACCAAGTATCAACGATAGGCGAGCTCTCGTTACCAATCGTTTTGTAGTACCACTCCCACGCTTCAGGGTTGATAGGCTCACCTACTGAACCCATTACACGTAAGCTTGAACGTGATGTCCCTGCTACCGCTTCGTTACCTTTTGCCATTAGTGCACGAATAGCGGTTGGCGCAGTGTAGAGAATGTTCACTTGGTGCTTATCAACCACTTCACTCATACGAGCCGTGCTTGGGTAGTTTGGAACACCTTCAAACAGAATGGTTTTGGCCCCGTTCGCTAGTGGACCATAAATTAGGTAAGTATGGCCTGTAATCCAGCCCACATCCGCGGTACACCAGAAGGTTTCACCTGGTTGATAATCGAAGACATATTTAAAGGTCATTGCCGCGTAGACGAGGTAACCGCCTGTAGTATGTAGTACGCCTTTAGGTTTACCTGTCGAGCCAGATGTGTAGAGGATGAACAGCGGGTCTTCGGCTTTCATCTCTTCTGGTGGGCAAACGTCAGAAACGTTGGCTGTTGCTTCGTGCCACCAAACATCACGGTGTTCATGCCATTCAACATCACCACCTGTACGTTTAAGCACGACGACTTTATTGATGGTTTTTACGTCTGGGTTGGTTAGTGCTTCATCCACGTTCTTTTTCAGTGGAACAGCGCGTCCGCCACGTACGCCTTCGTCAGCGGTGATCACGACTTTAGCGTCAGAGTCGATGATACGGCCGGATAGTGCTTCTGGTGAGAAACCGCCAAATACTACGGTGTGAACCGCACCAATACGGGTACAAGCGAGCATCGCCACTGCGGCTTCTGGCACCATTGGCATGTATAGACACACCACGTCGCCCTTGCGTACGCCTTGCTCTTTCAATGCGTTGGAGAATTTACACACTTCTTTGTGCAGTTCGTTGAAAGTGAGTGTTTTGTCGTCGGCTGGATCATCGCCTTCCCAAATGATGGCGACGTCGTCCCCGTGTTCTGCAAGATGACGGTCAATACAGTTAGCCGAGACGTTCAGTGTGCCATCTTCAAACCAGCGAATATCAACATGGCCAGTGTCGAAAGAAGTGCTTTTTACTTTGGTGAAAGGTTTGATCCAATCAACGATTTTGCCGTGCTCGCTCCAGAAGCCCTCTGGATCGGTTACCGACTGCTGATACATGGCTAAGTAAGTATCATTATCCGCGTGTGTATGAGTTTTAATATTTTCTTTTACCGGATAAACGTGGGCTTCGCTCATGGCTTCTCTCCTTGTGCCTTATTTCTCGGCCTTACACCAATCTAGATAAGATTTTGAATATATTTTTGTAGGGCTGTTTTTTGGTTCTAAATAACTTGGTCGTGGTAATGACGACGTTGTGCTTATAACTGTCAGTCACCGCGCGTATTTCCACAATTAGACTTTAGGATGAGAGTGATGGAAGCGCCGGGAAATCGCTGAAACAAAAGTATTTCTGGGAGCTAGGTCAACTGATTTTTATGTATACGGCGCGGTTAGGTTGGGTAAATCGCCTTTCGTTAAGCGGACAAAGACCAAAGCGGCAGAAATCGCGTCTTGCAAGGCGTCGTGTTTGTCTTGGATAGGAAGTTCGAGGTGTTTACAAATGGCATCCAGACTTAAGTCGAAATAGGCATTCGGCAAATGTCGTTCCAACTTATCGTGATAAATCTGACTGACCTCGATGAGTGGGTTAGGAAGTGGGAAGCCAAGTTGCCTCAGACAAGCAAGGTCTAAGATCTTTTTATCGTAACGAATGTGATAGCCCACAAGTGGTCGGTTGCCGATAAAGTCGAGCAGCTCGAGCAGCGCCTCTTTTTCACTGATGCCATCGACTAAGTCTTGGTGGCGAATTCGATGGATCTTGACTGAGCCAGAGTCGAGCGATTGCGGCGCGCGTAAGCGGACTTCAAATGGTTGACTGGTGATGATACGGTTGTCGATGATCTTGGTGGCTGCAATAGTCACCAGCTCGGCGCGATTTGGGTCAAGGCTGGTGGTTTCGCAGTCAAGAGAGACATATTCTGTTTTATCTGGCGTGCAAAACAGCGACTGATAAGGCGAACCTTTCAATTTGTAGTACCAGTATTTGCGTTGTAACCAGTTCATTGCTTACGCCTCTGTGATTTATGAAAATCAGGGTTAATCACGAATTTGATAATGGAAGCCTAAAAATTGCTTAAATTTCTTCACCACATGTAAGCTGTGGCGAAGCAAATCACGCTCAGTTCTATCCAGTTGTTTAATATCAATGTTATTCAACGCTTCTTGCTTTTTGAGTTGCTGATTAAGGCGAAGTTTAAAGAACAATTTCAGTGCTTCGTTGAGATTATCTGCCGTTTCGGATTCTAAGATGCGCTTATTTCTCAGAGCTTCAATGCGCTCAAACGTGTTCTTCTCCTCAATGGCATATTCCAAAGACAAGGTGCGAATGCCGTGTACAATTGGGAAAATACCGCCGCGTTTAATGTCCAATCCGTCTTTAGCACTTTTTACGTTGCCAAATAGAGTTAGGGGCACAGAAAACTGCAAGGCAGGGCGAGTAAAATCAGACAATATCAACATGCGATCTTTCATTGTGTCACGAAGATGCGCCGCAATTGGAGCCAGCAGCTCGCAATTCCCAGCAACAGCATGGGCGTCACTGAAAATGGCTAAGTCCATGATTTGTTCTGGTTCGGCTTTAGCTATCCAGTGGTTTAGGGTGCTTATCCATTCTTGCTGTGTTTTGACCCACTTCGGGTTGTTAACCATCACTTTGCCAGGGCAAAGTGGATAACCGAGCTGTTGTAGGGTGTGTGTGAAGGATTGCATCACTTGTTCGCAATGAGGCCATTCCAGACCATCTTGAATAATCAGGCCATTGTCTTGATCGGTTTTGAGAATTTGCTCTCCTCGGCCTTCAGAGCCGAGTACGATCAAGCAACAATGGTCGTGCAAGGCTGGTGGTATCACTAACTCGAACGCTTTCTCGATAATTTGCTCGTTTACGGCTGAGATAAGCTCCATGATGAAGCGAGTGCGGATGCCGTTTTTCAATAAGCTCTCGACCAATTGACGTTGGCGGTTTGAGGCCAAAGCGAGCTCTTCCACGCTGCTTGCTCGAGCAATACTGAGCGTTAACACGTGAGAGTGGGTTGAGAACGCGCTGAGAATTTGGGTCATATCCAGCATGCCGACGGCTCGGTTGCCTTCACATACCATGAGGCGTTTCATTCTATTTCTGGTCATTGTGATCATGGCGTTGAATAGAAAGTCACCATCATCAACGTGATAAACAGGAAAGCTCGCGATCTCACCCACTGGTGTGTCGAGCGCGCAACCATCTATCATCACAGAATGCAGCATATTAGTACGAGTCACTATTGCGTACGGGTGGGCTGATGGCCATTTTTCCAATCGTGGATCATCGCCATGGAGTTGAACCAATGCAGCGTCAATCCCATTTTCTTTTAAGGAACGTGTTACCTCGTTAATTGGTGTATTTGATTCAAGAATCATCGGTGGGTGATAAATGCTGCGGTCAACTTTAGTGAGAATAAACTCCGCTAAGTTTTGCTGTTGATGGGCCGCTTCGATGAGCTCTTGCCGTTTCGATAAATTGTTATCGAAATAGGCTGCAAACTGGCCATTTTCGTTGTAAAGGGCAAGGAAAACTTCTTTCGGCAGTAGGTAAGAGAGCGTGTCCTCAAGCGCGATGTAGTGATGACGTACCTTGTCTTCAAGTAACGAGCGTACATCGAACATATCGTCGTTGGCATAATGTGCGAACACTTCCTGTTGATCGTTGGAGCGCTCTTCTACCGCGCCTTTGATCAGAATATGTAAGTGGGGGTTCTTCTGTCCGCAGGATAAAATAACATCTCGAGCTCGATAGTAGGCGACGTCCAGAGACGATCGCAGTCGCGTTTGTTGTGCTTCAGTTAAGCGATCGAACGGTGGAGATTGCATGTTAAATTTGTCAGGCATGAGAACACCCAATAATGATGGAAGGAACACTCTCTAAGTCTGACAAATTTCTTACCGGAAGCCAGACGACTTTGGTCTAAATTACGATGTTTTCGCTTGAAGATGCCAAATGTCGCAAAGTTAGTATTCCATCGAGGAAACGATAAGTTTCTTATTCTTCCCTTTTTATAATACGCATGGCGATCCATAATTCCCGGCTCGAACGTTGGTGTTCCCGTTTTAGGATATTAGTAATGTTGAAACCTTCTCCGTATGGCTGGATTTCCCAGTACTTTCTCGGATTCTTCTTTGCGTATGGCGTGTATCTGCCATTTTGGTCACTTTGGTTTAAGGATCAGGGCGTATCTTCGACAGATATCGGTTTGCTGGTCGGGTTAGGCCTTGCGACACGTTGTGTTGCCAATATCGTGATCACCCCACGAGTACACAAAGTCGAACATCTTATGCCTGCTTTACGTTGGTTGAGTTTCGCTGCCCTCCTTTTTGTTGGATTTCACTTTTTTACGGGTGGTAGCTTTTGGTTAATGGCACTAGCGACAGTGTTGTTCAATCTTTGTTGTGGACCGATTATTCCGTTGTCGGACGCGATGGCAAATTACTACGCTCGCCTGAAAATGCTCGATTATGGCCGCACGCGGCTATGGGGTTCGATCGCCTTTATCGCAGGCTCGACGGCAGTGGGCTACCTGGTGGCTGAATTTGGCTCCGATATGATCTTGTACACTGCGATGTTCGGCGTGTTTATCTCGTTGCTGTTTGCTATGCGACCGACTAACCCAATGCCTGTAACGCACGGTGGGCAAAGCGCAGAACGTCCAAAGCTGACCGCTCTTTTGACCGACAAGCCGATACTAAAATTCTTAGTGTTGGTGTCACTAATTCAGGGCAGTCATGCGGCTTACTACGGCTTTAGTGCGATTCACTGGAAGGCCGCTGGTCACTCGGAAGATGTCATTGGCTACTTATGGAGCTTGGGGGTGGCCGCAGAAGTGGCAGTGTTTGCACTGAGTAAGCGTTTATTCGTAGGTTGGTCAATACGCGCGCTGTTTATTGCTGCAGCCGTTGGTGTAATGATGCGTTGGGGTATTACGGCGTCGACAACATCAATTATTGCTTTGGTGATTGTTCAACTATTGCATGGTGTGACTTTCGCTACCGCACACATTGCCGCGATCCAATATATCCAAAACTCCGAAGAAAATAAGATCGTAGCGTTGCAAGCGTTGTATAACGCGATTCCGTTGGGCGCATTTATCGCGTTAATGACCGTATTGAGTGGCTGGGGTTATGAGCACTGGGGACCGCTTGTGTTCTGGGGCATGGCCGCGATGGGGTTATTGGCTCTGTTCATCAAGCTTGATTCGCAAGACCCACATCAGGTGGTTGATGTATCAGACAAGCCACTTGAAACACAGAATTAGACTTATGTAACAAAGGTTAAAAACTAAGCTTTGTCTCCGTTATCAAAGCAGTGTTAAATGAAACCTCTCCCTCATGGAGAGGTTTTTTTATTCTCTTGCTTTAAAAGTAGCAAGAAAGGCAAGAAAGGATATCGGATGCAAGGATGGCTGGTGGTTCCCGTTTCTTTAGCGTATTTGGGAGCTTTATTTATCATCGCGTGGTACGGCGACATTCAGAAAAGGTGGCTAGCACGCTGGCGGCCTTGGATTTATAGCCTTTCCATTGCGGTGTACTGTACATCATGGACCTTCTACGGCACGGTCGGGCAGGCCAGCAGTAATCCTTGGTCTTTCTTGCCCATCTATATTGCTCCCATTTTAGTGTTTACCATCGGATGGCGCGTTTTAGCTCGGCTTATTTTGATTGCTAAACGGGAACACATCACGTCGATTGCTGACTTTATCGGAGCACGCTACGGTAAATCCCAAGGTTTGGCCGTGGTTGTTACGCTCATAGCGGTTGCGGGAATTTTGCCGTACATCGCTTTACAGCTGCGTGGTATCACTATGGGGCTTGAAATCATTGCTCCAGAGCTGGCTACTGATTTTGGTTATCAAAATGATAGCGTGTCGTGGTTTGTTGTGGTCGCATTGGCGATTTTTACGATGCTATTCGGTACCCGCCACATTGATAACACGGAACACCATCGTGGGATGATGATGGCAATTGCCTTCGAATCCATTATCAAACTGCTGGCTTTTTTAGTGGTCGGTGTCTTCATTGTTTGGTTGGCGATGAACACCGAGAGTTTGAGCTTAATTGATGTTGCCGCACAGACGTATCAGTCACCAAATATCCCGACTATATTGATTCATACTGTACTCACCATGCTGGCGATCGTATGCCTTCCGCGACAATTCCATACGATGGTAGTGGAAAATGAACGTGCTCAAGATTTGCATGTGGCTCGTTGGTTGTTCCCCATTTATCTGATCTTAATGGGGATTTTTGTTTTACCTATTGCGTGGGTAGGGCAAGGTCTCTTGAGTGGCGCTTCGCCTGATACTTATGTCATCAGTGTGCCGATGTCGGTAGGGGCGAGTGAAATCGCCTTACTTGCGTTTCTAGGCGGTACTTCAGCGGCAAGTGGCATGGTTATCGTATCGACGATTGCTTTAGCGATCATGGTCTCGAATGACTTGGTTATGCCATTGCTATTGCGTCGCATGCGACTGACGCAGCGTAACCATCATCATTTTTCTGAATTATTACTGCGGATCCGCCGTGGTTTGATTTTAGTTTTGTTGATTGGCGCGTGGTGTTTCTATCAAGCGTTGGACACCATTCATTCACTTTCTGCTATCGGCTTTCTCTCGTTCGCGGCTATCACGCAATTCGCTCCTGCGCTGGTTGGCGGTATGTATTGGCGTCAAGGGAATAAGAAAGGTGTGTATGTCGGCCTCGCGGTGGGTTTTGCTACCTGGCTGATTACGTTAATGAGCCAAACAGACATGCTTGCCGGAGACGCCAGCAATAACTTCCTGATCTGGTTGATTACGCCACCAGAGGTATTGGCTAGTTTTGATATCGCGATTTCAGATTGGGGGATGATCCTCAGTGTGGTCGCTAATGCAGTGTGTTTTGTTGTGGTTTCTATGGCTACCCGACCAAGCCTAAGTGAGCGCTTACAATCGGCATCATTCGTTGGTACACCGTTGCCTGAAAGCGAAAATATGAGTCTGTACCAGAGCCGCGTTACGGTTGCAGAACTGGAAATGCTAGCGTCCAGATTTGTAGGACGAACGCGAGTTAAAGCGGCGTTTCAAGCCTACTGGAGCCAGCAACGAGAAGAGTTGATGCCGAATCAACAAGCGCCATCTTCTCTGATTCGGCATACGGAGCGTGTGCTAGCAGGGGTATTTGGTGCATCTTCTGCTAAGTTAGTACTTACTTCCGCTCTGCAAGGTAGAAACATGCAGCTTGAAGAGGTGGCGACTATCGTCGATGAAGCCTCTGAACTGTACGATTTTAGTCGGGGTTTACTCCAAGGCGCGATTGAGCATATTGGACAAGGTATTGCGGTCGTCGATAAGCAACTACGCTTGGTAGCGTGGAACCAACGCTATTTAGAACTCTTTGAATTTCCGCCAGGCTTGATTCAAGTAGGTCGACCGATTGCGGATGTGATTCGGCACAATGCAGAGCAGGGGTTGTGTGGCCCTGGTGACCCTGATGACCACGTCCGTCGCCGTGTTTATCACCTTGAGCAAGGGACTCGGCACACCTCTTCTCGGGTTCGTCCCGATGGTCGCGTGATAGAGGTGCAAGGTAACCCAATGCCAGGTGGTGGCTTTGTGATGAGCTTTACCGACATCACCGTATTCCGTGATGCAGAGCAAGCACTGAAAGACGCCAACGAGACATTGGAAGAAAGGGTACGTCTGCGGACTCGAGAATTAGAACAACTTAACAAGCAGCTGGTGGAAGCGACGCAGCGCTCGGATTTGGAATCGAAGTCCAAATCACGGTTCTTGGCGGCAGTAAGTCATGACTTGATGCAACCGCTCAACGCGGCGCGTCTATTCGCATCTTCACTATCGGAAGTCGCCAAAGACAGTGAAGCCAAAAAGCTGTCAGCACACATTGAAAGTGCTTTAGAGGCTGCCGAAGACTTAATTGGAGATTTGCTGGATATCTCGCGTTTGGAATCGGGCAAGTTGGAAGTCAACGTGCATGGCTTTGCGTTAAATGATGTGTTATCGAATTTGAATGCTGAGTTTAGTGCGTTAGCCAAACAGCAAGGTATAGAGTTCACCATGATTCCGTCCTCACTCATGGTTAAGTCGGATCCCAAACTGCTGCGCCGTGTGGTGCAAAACTTCCTGACCAATGCGTTTCGTTATAACCCGAATGGCAAAGTCGCACTCGGTGTTCGCCGCGTGAAAGGGCGAGTGCGTATTGATGTATGGGATAATGGAGTGGGTATTGAAGAAGAGAAGCAGCAAGAGATTTTTGAAGAGTTTAATCGCGGAACTCAAGTTCGTTCCGACCAAGGTCTCGGACTTGGTTTGGCGATTTCGAAAGGAATTGCTCAGGTACTTGGGCATGAAATTTCGATGCGCTCTTGGGTTGGAAAAGGCAGTGTTTTTTCCATCACCCTAGATAAAGCTGATCATGTTCAGCCTCATCCAGTTCACGTGGCAATGAGTAAGCAATCTGAACTTGGTCATCTGAGAATCCTATGTGTCGATAATGAGCCTGACATTCTAGTCGGCATGGAAAACTTACTTTCCCGATGGGGCTGCGATACGCGAGTTGCGATTGATTTAGTTGAAAGTCTACAAGCGCTTGAGGATGGTTGGATTCCGGATGTAATTTTCTCCGATTACCGACTTGATGATGGTCGTACTGGTTTAGAAGTGCTACAGCAATGCCGCCTGAGATTAGGCCACAGCTTTGAAGGCGTCATCATCAGTGCAGATCGTACCGATGATATGCTTGATGGCATCCAAGCAAATGGGTTCAGCTTTATTGCTAAGCCAGTTAAGCCGCTTAAGCTGCGTTCGGTGCTCAATCGAGTCGCTTAGGATTGGAGTGTTTGAAAAATCGCTATAAAAGAGACCTCCGAATAGAGGTCTCGATATTTGTAATCTTAGTTGATAGGCTGAGTTTGCCGTTTATTCTGCGACGCCGCCTTGGGTCAGTTTGGCTGGATTAAGCAATCGCTCTAGTGTGGCTCTATCCAAATCAGTTTCTTCTTCCGCGACATCAATAATCGCGCGCCCCTGTTTGTAGGCTTTTTTCGCGACTTCTGCCGCTTTTAGGTAACCAATGACCGGGTTGAGAGCCGTGACCAAAATTGGGTTTTTGGCGAGTGCTACATCCAAGTTATCTTGGCGAACTTCAAACGTCGCAATGGCTTTGTCAGCTAAAGCGGTTGCGCTGTTAGAGAGTAACTCGATGCTCTCCAATACGTTATGAGCAATAACTGGCAACATGACGTTAAGCTGGAAGTTGCCCGCTTGGCCTGCGACGGTAATGGTGGTGTCATTACCAATGACTTGCGCTGATGCCATAGCTGCGGCTTCTGGGATCACAGGATTTACTTTGCCAGGCATGATGGAAGAACCCGGTTGCAAGCCTTGTAATTCAATTTCACCTAAACCAGCCAATGGGCCTGAATTCATCCAACGAAGATCGTTTGCGATCTTCATGATCGCAACTGCTGCTGTTTTGAGCTGTCCCGACAGAGCGACGATCGCATCTTGACTGCTTAAATTGAAAAAGAAGTTATCACTGGCCGTGAACTGAATGCGAGTTGACTGGGTTAGGTTGCTAGCGAATAAGTCTGCAAAGCGTGGATCGGCATTGATCCCCGTTCCAACCGCCGTACCACCTTGGGCTAAGGCTTTTACAGCAGGAAGTGTTTGTTCAATCGCTTGTTTTGCATGCTCGATTTGGAACTGCCAACCGCCAAGTTCTTGAGCAAAGGTAATTGGCATCGCGTCCATTAAGTGGGTGCGACCGGTTTTTACAACATCTTTCAATGCTTGCTGTTTAGACTCTAGTGTTTGGCTGAGGTGTGACAGGGCCGGGAAGAGCTGTTTTTCGATGGCTAATGCTGCGCTAACTTGAATGGCCGTTGGTACCACATCGTTGCTGCTTTGTCCCATATTGACGTGATCATTAGGGCTGACAGTGCCGCCTAGATGCTGGGAGGCCAGTGTTGCAATTACTTCATTCGCATTCATATTTGAGCTAGTGCCTGATCCGGTTTGAAATACGTCAATTGGGAATTGCTCAATATGATTGCCTTCGATAATTGCTTGAGCTGCGTCAGCAATCGCGTTGGCAATATCTCCTTCAAGCAGCCCTAGCTGTGCGTTGGTGAGTGCCGCAGTCTGCTTGATGTGTGCTAACGCTTTGATAAAACCAGATGGCATTTTATGTTGACTGAATGAGAAGTTATCGACGGCGCGTTGAGTCTGGGCTTGGTAGAGAGCATCTGCAGGGACAGTAACTTCGCCCATACTGTCAGTTTCTATGCGGAGTTCGGTGCTCATGGTAGGGATCCTTTTGGTTAATCGAGTGAGATTTGAATCAGGCGTAATTGTTGTTGTAGTGCGAGAAATTTCACGTCGCCTTGTTCAAACTGGTAGTAATAGCGTTTGAGACAGAATAATGGCGTATGGATAGAATCGAGACAGACACGACGGAAGATACGACTGCGAGTTGAGTCTTGAATTGCGTCTAGTAAATGGAAATAAACCTGACGTAAAAACAGCTCACACAACAATAGATTTTCTTCATCGGCATCGTGTTCATAACAGGAAGACAACACCATTCCCCAATGAATATAGTCATGAATCACGTCTGGCTCAAAGCCATGTGGTGCGGCGAGAAGGAATCTATCTTGGGCTTTAAAAAATGCGTTAAAGATGTCCCGTTTGTTGTCCATAACCACCTCTCATCAAATGTAATGATAATTATTATCAATTAAATTGTGAGTTGGCAACCCTTTTTAGAGTAAGAGGTTGTTGAAGAAAGACTTACTGAAACAAAAGCCGACGCAAAGGCGTCGGCTGAGTAGGAATTCATTTATGCTGAGTGAAACTAAGTCACTGTCGTTTGAATACCGGTGAATTAGCTTGTCGCCGTTATTCAGTAAATAAGGTTTCGTACTTCACAAATGCGGTTTGTGTTTCACCATAATATAGTGTGCCGCCTGATTGAATGACGACTCTTAACCAGCTTTCTGCAGATGCAGGCTTTGGTAAGGTGATGTACCAGCTTTGGCCTGCTTGATCTGCGGGCTTCATATCAATCGGTTGAGCGTTTTTCTCTTTGTCACTCACAATAGAAACTTTAACCCCTTCAAGTGGGTAAGCGGCGTTGAGTGACAATTCTAAGTTATTTTTAGTGAGTTTTTCAGAGCGAAATTTCACTTTAAAATCGCCATTTTCCATATCACACAGACCACTGGTGTAACGACAATTAGACTTACTCGCGAGTTTGTAAGTTTCCCCTTCTTGCGCCGCGTGGGGTTTCTCGCTGAGGGCCATATCGGTACCGAAGTAAGCGATCAAAGAGAGAACTGGCGCAATCAGTAGAGCGAGAATAAAGTGCTTGTTTTTGAACATCTTGGCTTCCTTGCAACGACATACTGCGAATATGGTAACTGAAAAGTGAGAATAAAAAAGCCCCGGACGGCTGGTTCCAAACGGGGCTTTTGTGGTTTTGATTAGTTTTTAGTGATCCACTGCACTACCAGCACCTACTGGCACGCGAACGTGTTCGACTAGGTCTTTTACTTCTTGTGGCGTTTCTGCTGTTACTTTGGATACAGCGAATGCGACGATGAAGTTAAATAGTGCGCCAATAGCACCAAACGCGTTTGGCTCAATACCCAGGAACCAGTTTGTTCCCCAGCTTTCTAGATATTTCCAATCAGCAACGAAAAGGATGCCTTTGTGTTGGAATACGTAGAACAGCGTAATACTGATACCCGCAATCATACCGGCGATTGCGCCTTCTTTGTTGATGCTCTTGCTGAAGATGCCCATCATCAATGCAGGGAAGATGGATGAAGCGGCAAGACCAAAGGCGAGTGCTACCGTACCTGCGGCAAATCCAGGCGGATTTAAACCGAGATAGCCTGCGGCTGCTATCGCTACTGCCATTGATATTCGACTAGCAAGTAGCTCTTTTTTCTCGGATATGTGCGGATTGATAACCCCTTTGATTAAGTCATGGGAAATAGCTGAAGAAATGGCGAGTAGTAAACCTGCTGCGGTAGATAGTGCAGCTGCAAGACCACCTGCTGCCACAAGTGCAATCACCCAGTTTGGTAGTTTAGCGATCTCTGGGTTAGCCAATACCATGATGTCGTTATCAACGCGCAGTTCGTTGGTGGACGCATCTGAAGTGTATTGGATATTGCCATCGCCATTTTTATCGTCAAAACCGAGTAGTCCAGTTGTTTCCCAGTTTTTGAACCACGCAGGACGCTCGTCATACGCTAGGTGCTGACCCGGAGCTGGATTTACCGTATTCATTAGGTTGAGACGAGCCATCGCTGATACCGCTGGTGCTGTAGTGTAAAGGATTGCGATGAAGATCAGAGCCCAGCCTGCTGATGTACGTGCGTCGCGAACCTTCGGCACGGTAAAGAAACGGATAATTACGTGTGGTAGACCGGCAGTACCAATCATCAGTGACATGGTGTAGACAAACATATTAAGTGTGTCGCCACGTACTTGGGTCGTGTATTCACTGAATCCGAGTTCGGTCACAACTTGGTCAAGCCGATCGAGTAGATAGACATCGGTACCAGCCATGGTACTCCCCAGACCAATTTGTGGGATTGGGTTACCAGTGAGTTGCAGAGAGATAAAGATTGCAGGGATAGTGTAAGCAAGAATGAGTACGCAATATTGAGCAATCTGCGTGTAAGTGATGCCTTTCATGCCGCCAAGAACCGCGTACATGAAAACGATACACATACCAATTAATAGGCCGGTGGAGTAATCCACTTCTAAGAAGCGACCAAACGCAACGCCCACGCCTTTCATCTGACCGATAACATAAGTCACTGATGCGATGATAAGACAAACAACCGCTACGATACGTGCTGTGTTGGAGTAAAAGCGTTCACCAACAAACTCTGGCACCGTAAACTTACCAAATTTGCGTAGGTAAGGCGCTAGCAACAGCGCAAGCAGAACGTAGCCACCAGTCCAACCCATTAGAAATACTGAGCCGCCATAGCCCATGAAGGCAATTAAGCCTGCCATTGAGATAAACGACGCTGCGGACATCCAATCGGCTGCGGTTGCCATACCGTTTGCAATCGGGTTTACACCGCCACCAGCAACATAAAACTCTTTGGTTGATCCGGCGCGAGCCCAAATAGCAATCCCGATGTACAGGATGAACGTGGCGCCAACGACCAGGTAGGTAATAGTTTTCAAATCCATCTGAGTGACTCCTTATTCGTCCACGCCGAATTCACGGTCAATTTGGCGCATCTTCCATGCGTAATAGAAAATAATTCCTAGGAAGGCATAGATGGAGCCTTGTTGAGCAAACCAGAAACCGAGTTTGTAGCCGCCTAGTTGAAATTGATTTAGTACGTCGACAAATAAAATGCCGCAGCCGAAAGACACGACGAACCAGATGACCATTAGGCCGATCATGAGCTTCACGTTTTTGTCCCAATAGGCTTTGGCTCTTTCTTCGCTTTCAAATGCCATTGCCGTCTCCTTACGATTGGTATTGTTGTTAATGAAATGTTTCAATATGTACATTAGCAAGGTGTTGGCAATAACTCTTTTCAACTTTAGTCGGGGTGTTAAAAATGAAGAATCTCCATGCTATGGGCTTTTGCAGCGAATAAAGGGGTAAAATGTTATGTTAATAAACTGTTAAGTTAGCCAAAGGTCTAAAGGTTGATTGGATAAACAAGCATGATTAAGACGGGCCATTAATCTTTTCTTCATTGAATTTGGAGATGCTGTGTAAATATTGGTGGTGATCTTGTGGCTCTTAAAGAGATAAGGCGTAGATAAGAAAGCTCACAAGTAATTTATTTACATAAAGTTTTCGCATCAAATCACCGTTTTAACGCACAATAAAGTAATATAACTGAGTCATTCTCGTACAACCTCGCATTTTGAGACGGTGTAAAGGGGAGGCAGATTAGGGCATTACCTCATTAACGAAGTAGCCTTGCTCATCACAATTATTATCGTTTTTCATTAAGGGAGGGTGAGAATGGACGCAGACACCATTAACAGTTTTTTTCTAATAGGTGCGTTGTTAATCGCACTTAGCGTTCTTTTAAGCCCAGTGTCTTCTAAGTTGGGGATCCCAATTCTTTTGGTATTTTTAGCCGTTGGAATGCTGGCGGGGGAAGACGGCTTAGGCGGCATTTTATTCGATAACTTTTCCATCGCTTATTTGGTTAGTAACCTCGCATTAGCCATCATTTTGCTTGATGGTGGGATGAGAACGCGGGTCGCCAGCTTTAGGGTTGCGTTATGGCCCTCGGTCTCTTTGGCGACATTTGGCGTTGCGATCACCACCATTTTGACCGGGCTGATGGCAACGTGGTTATTCGACTTAGATTTATTGCAAGGCATATTGGTTGGTGCGATTGTTGGTTCCACCGATGCTGCCGCGGTCTTCTCTCTACTCAAAGGTCGTAGCCTGAACGAACGTGTTGGTTCAACGCTGGAAATTGAATCCGGCACCAATGACCCAATGGCGGTGTTTCTGACCGTAACTCTGATTGCTATTTTAGCGAACCCTGGCGCAGATTTAAGTGCGGGCTTTTTGGCGTTCAGTTTTCTTAAGCAGTTTGGTATTGGCGCGTTACTTGGCTTCGCTGGTGGCTGGATCTTATGGAAAGTTATCAATCGCAATCAATTACCAGATGGGCTGTATTCTATTTTAACGGTCAGTGGTGGCTTGCTTATTTTCGCTTTATCTAACACTTTGGGTGGCAGTGGTATTTTGTCGATTTACCTTGTTGGTCTTTTATTAGGTAACCGTCCAACACGCAGCCGCCACTCTATTCTTCATGTTTTAGATGGTATGACGTGGCTAGCTCAAATTGGTATGTTCTTGGTGCTTGGTTTGTTGGTTACGCCATCCAATTTACTCTCTATTGCGTTGCCAGGTCTTGCGCTTGCTTTCGGGATGATTTTGTTTGCCCGACCAATCTCTGTTTGGATTGGTTTACTGCCATTCAAGAGTTTCACGCCACGTGAAAAGTGGTTTGTCTCTTGGGTAGGACTGCGTGGTGCTGTACCTATCATCCTCGCGGTATTTCCGATGATGGCAGGGTTGCCAGATGCTCAACTGTACTTCAATTTGGCATTCTTTGTAGTAATGGTGTCTTTGATAGTACAAGGGGGCACGTTGACTAAGGCGATGTCTCTTGCAAAGGTCGAGCTACCTTCTAAGCCTGAGCCAATTTCGCGTACGGGTGTAGAGATTTACCCGACCAGTGAGTGGGAGCTGTTTATCTATAGACTTAAAGCAGATAAATGGTGCATTGGTGAGCCATTACGTAGTCTTTCGATGCCGGAAGGAACGCGTATCGCCGCTGTATTTCGCAGTAAAGAGCTATTGCACCCATCCGGCAGTACGCGTCTTGAGGAAGATGATACCTTGTGTGTATTAGCACAAGAAAAGGATTTAGATGCACTGAGCTTACTGTTTAGTGAAGCCCCAGAGAAAGCGTCGCTAGCGCGATTCTTCGGTGACTTCTTCCTCGATATTGAAGTGAAGCTTGCCGATATTGCCGTGATGTATGGTTTGAATCTGGGGGATGAACCGCTGGATAAAAGTTTGAGAAACCTTGTCGAAGAGCAATTAGGTAGCACGCCAGTATTGGGAGACCATTTCGAGTGGCAAGGTTTGCATTGGATCGTCGCTGATGTTGTTGATCAGCAGGTCACTAAAGTCGGTATCCGATTGCCAAACGAAAAAAGTAAGTCTGACGATAAGACGTCAATCTAGTCGCTCATTTCCGTCAGCATAATCACGGCTTGCGTGCGGTTCTTTACACCGAGCTTACGGAAAATCGCTGTCATGTGCGCTTTTATGGTGGCTTCTGAAACATTCAATTCGTAAGCGATTTGCTTGTTCAGCAAGCCATCGGACAACATTCCCAACACTTTATATTGCTGCGGTGTTAGCGCAGCAATCTTTTCCGCTAAGTCATTACATGCCGCGTTATTGGTGATCAACCCTTCAGGGAAGTATGGGTCGCCATTCAGCACTTGATTGAGCGCGTTCACTAATTCGCGCATGTCGCTGGACTTGGGAATAAAACCAAATGCACCATGGCTTTTCACCTGCGTCACGATCGCCGGCTCTTCACTCGCTGAAACGACGACGATAGGTAAATCTGGATGCTCTGCTCGCAAATGAATCAAGCCAGACATACCATTTGCTCCTGGCATTTTGAGGTCCAATAGCACTAAATCTGGCTCTTCCTCTCGTTCTAACAAAGCCAGAAGTGCGTCGAGTGAGTCCGCTTCCAGCAAATTTGCACCACTAATAGCCATGTGGATAGATTGAAACAAGGCATTCCGGAAGAGTGGGTGATCATCTGCAATAATGATGGTGTAGGTCGAATCCATGACGTTAAACACTTTTGACTATTTCGTTAAATTTATTATTGTCCAGCTTTGAGAGAGTGGACAATATTTATTCGCTAAAAGTCTGAACCAAATCGACTTTTATTAGGAAAATTGCATATAAACGCAATGTTCTTATTCAAATCTGAGCAATAAAAAACGCCAGTGGACATCACTGGCGTTTGAATATCTGGTTATCAGAACTGCTTGATATGCTCTAAGAAAGGCTCGGCTTGCATAAAGCCCGTCAAACGAGCGTTTGAAACGTGTTCACCACTGGCATCCCAAAACTCAATTGTTGGTAAACCAAGCACACTCATGTGCTTCAGTAGTTCGATGTCTTGCACTTGGTTTTTGGTCACGTCCGCTTGCAGAAGAACGAAGTCTTGCAGTTTGGCTTCGACGCTTGGGTCATGGAAGGTGTACTTTTCAAACTCTTTACATGCTACACACCAATCGGCGTAGAAATCGAGCATGACGGGTTTACCTGCCGCTTTCGCAAGTGCCAGTTGTTCTTCAAGCTCCGCCACGTTAGCAATGCGAGTAAAGCTAACAGTGGCTTGCTGAGTTTGTGTTGTGCTGTTGCCAAACCAGTAATTTAAGATAGGTTGTGCTGAGGCTAGCAAACCTAAGACGGCGATTATGCCCACGGCACTTTGTTTCCAGCCACCAAACTCTAGACTGTTTTTGATGTGGTATAGCCAACCAAAAGCAGCAATACCCAGTGCTGACCACAGAATCGTTGACCACATTTCTGGCATGATACGTTCTAGTAAGAAGATAGGTGCGGCAAGCAGAATAAAGCCGAAGAGTGTTTTCACTCGGTCCATCCAACCACCTGCTTTTGGTAGCAGTTTGTTGCCGAAGACCGCAACAAGAATCAGCGGAATACCCATGCCCATCGCCAGCGCGTATAACGCGATACCACCGGTAAGCAAATCGCCGCTTTGTGCCACGTAAAGTAGCGCACCAGATAGAGGTGCCGTGGTACATGGTGAGCACACCAAGCCAGATATTGCCCCCATTGCAAACACGCCAGCACTGCTGCCGCCTTGCTGTTTGTTGCTGAGGTTGTTTAACCACGTTTGAACGCTGCTTGGTAGCTGCAATGAGTACAGACCAAACATAGACAAAGCGAGTGCGATGAACAGTACGCTCAAACCAATCAGCACATAAGGGTGTTGCATTGCCGCTTGGAACTGCATACCTGCAGATGCCACCACAAGGCCGAGTAGGGTGTAAGTCAGCGCCATGCCTTGCACGTAGACGAATGACAAGCCTAGCGCGCGGCGTTGGCTTAGTTTGCCACTGCCAAGCACTATGCTGGTCAGAATTGGGTACATCGGCAGCACACAAGGTGTAAACGCCAAGCCCACACCAAGCGCCAAGAACAGAAGTGGTGTCCACCAGTTATCAGCAAGGTTGGCTGCAAGGCTATCTTGCTGTGTTACTGGCGCTGATGGTGTGTCACCAGACGTAGATGATTGCGCCGCTGGTGGCGTTGCTGTTGGTGCCTGTTCTGCTTTTGATGCAGTTGTCGCCGTTGTTGAATCTGAGTTCGACGAAGTAAACGCGTTGATAGGAATCACGCGAGTTTCTGGCGGGTAACAGAAGCCTGCTTTCGCACAACCTTGGTATTGCACCACCACGCGCGCACCGTCTTGCCAATCATGCATTGGTACATTAACGAAGAGAGGTTGAGTATAGATATGCACGTCACCAAAGAATTCATCTTTATGCGGTGTGCCGTCTTCCATTTGCAGTTCGCCTAGCGATACTTTCTCACCAGCTACAGACAAGCGCTCTTGATATAGGTAGTACCCGTCACGTACCTGCCAATCGAGCATCAATTTGTCATCTTGCTGGTAGAAGTTAAATGGAAACGCCTGATCAACTGGAACAAAGCTGTCGCTGCTGCTACCAAAACTGTTGTTCTGGCTACTGTTAAACTGGTCTTTGCCAAATAAAGCTAAAGACGGAGTGGAAAAGGTAATGAGCCCTAAGAGTAAAACGGAAAGTAATGCGCGCATAAAAGAGTCAATTCATCTTAGATAATTGCCGTTAGTGTAACTCAATCAGACCCGGAGGCGAGTCAATAAGTTTCATGAAAATGAAGATTTATTGAGCATAAATCAAGACAACAGGCAATAAAAAAGGGAGCCGAAGCTCCCCGAGTAAGACTCTGTTTCTACTAGATCAGTAGACCACCGAATGCGAAGCCAAGTGCTACCGCAGAAGCGATGGTTACCACACCAGGTACAAAGAATGGGTGGTTGAATACGTACTTACCGATACGAGTTGAACCCGTGTCGTCCATCTCAACCGCGGCAAGTAGCGTTGGGTAAGTTGGCAGTACGAATAGCGCACTTACTGCTGCGAAAGATGCAACTGCGGTAAGTGGTGCCACACCGATAGCAAGTGCTGCTGGCATTAGCGCAACCGTGGTTGCACCTTGAGAGTAAAGCAGCATTGAAGCGAAGAATAGAACAAGTGCTAGCATCCATGGGTAGTCTGCTAGTAGCGCACCCGCAACTTCTTTGATGCCGTCAACGTGCGCGTTAACGAACGTAGAACCTAGCCATGCCACACCAAGAACACACACACACGCTGTCATACCAGAGCGGAATGTTGCTGCTGCTGGGATTTTGCCAGCATCGATTTTACAGCTCATTACGATAGCTGCCGCAGCTGCTAGCATTACCGTCATGATAGCTTCGTTACGGCCTAGAGCAGGGTTCTCGATAAGGCCAACAGAGCCAGAAATTGCTGCTGCGTAACACACGACAAATGCGATTGCGCCTAGGAAGATGAATGTCGCTTTCTTCGCTGTTGGTAGGATTTCGCGTTTTGCTTCTGTATTTAGCTTGATTAAGCCTTTTTCTAGACGCTCTTGGTATTCAGCATCGTCTTTTAGCTCACAGCCCATGAAGTTCGCCACGAACGCACCGATCATGCACGCGATGAACGTCGTTGGGATACAGATTGCTAGTAGTGTTAGGTAGTCAACGCCAAATGGGTGCAGCATTGCCGCGAACGCTACAACAGCCGCTGAGATTGGTGATGCGGTGATAGCGATTTGCGATGCTACGACCGCGATAGACAGTGGACGAGAAGGGCGCACGCCTTGGCCTTTCGCTACTTCTGCAATCACTGGCAAAGTAGAGAATGCCGTGTGGCCAGTACCCGCCATTAATGTCATTAGGTAAGTTACGATAGGCGCATAAAAGGTGATGCGCTCAGGATGCTTGCGCAAAAAGTTTTCAGCAACTTGCACCATCCAGTCTAAACCACCAGCTACTTGCATTGCTGCGATAGCGGTGATTACAGACATGATGATCAAAATTACGTCAACGGGAATGTAAGCTTGGCTTGTTGGTACGCCCAAGATCAAAGACAACGCAATGACCCCTGCACCACCGGCAAAACCAATGCCGATACCACCGATTCTTGCCCCCAAATAGATGAAGAGCAGAACCACGAAGAGTTCGACCATGACCATATTGATACCTCTTTAGTTTTTTATTTGATTCTGATTTTTTGAACACTCAGGAACAGGAGTAAATGCTCAGAGAATGAGAACCTAGTGGTTTAGCGGCAATAAAAGCATATAAAAAATGTGGTTAACCGTATGAGAGCCTAAAAAAGGGGCCTGAGTGGCCCCCTTCGGATTCGTTATTACTCGTAACGTTTTGCTTTGTAAGTAGGATGCATGAAGTTTTCTACTGACAAGATTTCATCAAGCTCCTCTGCTGTAAGCAGACCGCGCTCTAGCACGACTTCACGAACACTTTTACCAGTTTCCGCACAAATCTTACCTACGATGTCACCTTCGTGGTGGCCGATGTATGGGTTTAGGTAAGTGACGATACCGATAGAGTTGTAAACGTAGTTTTCGCAAACTTCTTTGTTCACAGTGATGCCGTCGATACATTTATCACGTAGGTTCACACACGCGTTGTGTAGTAGAGAGATAGACTCAAACACACTTTGTGCGATAACTGGTTCCATTACATTTAGCTGTAGCTGACCGCCTTCTGCTGCGAAAGAAACCGTGTTGTCGTTACCGAGAACTTTGAAGCAAACTTGGTTTACTACTTCTGGGATAACTGGGTTTACTTTAGCTGGCATGATTGAAGAGCCTGCTTGCATTTCAGGTAGGTTCAATTCATTTAGACCCGCACGAGGACCAGAAGAAAGTAGACGAAGGTCGTTACAGATCTTCGATAGTTTCACTGCTAGGCGTTTTAGCGCGCCGTGAGTCATTACGTATGCACCACAGTCAGACGTTGCTTCGATAAGGTCTTCTGCTGCAACAACGTCAAGGCCTGTTACTTCCGCTAGGTGTTTTACTGCAAGTGCTTGGTAGCCAGTTGGTGTATTTAGACCAGTACCGATTGCGGTTGCGCCTAGGTTGATTTCTAGGAGGAGTTTAGATGTGTAATCTAGAGCACGAATCTCTTCGTTTAGTGTTACCGCCCACGCATGGAACTCTTGACCTACTGTCATTGGTACTGCGTCTTGAAGCTGAGTACGGCCCATTTTCAGTACATCTTTAAACTCAACGGCTTTAAGTTCGAATGCGCCTTTTAGGTACTCAATTGCTTCCATTAGCTTATGTACGCTGTTGTATACCGCAATACGGAAACCTGTTGGGTACGCACAGTTGGTTGATTGGCTCTTGTTTACATGGTCATTTGGGTTAACAAATTCGTATTGGCCTTTCTCTTTACCCATCAACTCAAGCGCAACGTTTGCGATCACTTCGTTCGTGTTCATGTTAACTGAAGTGCCTGCACCGCCTTGGAATACGTCTGATGGGAACTGATCCATACACTTGCCAGTTTCTAGGATCAAATCACACGCTTCGATGATGTAGTTTGCAACGTCTTTTGGAATAGCGCCAAGTTCTTTGTTTGCTAACGCTGCTGCTTTTTTGGTCATTACCATGCCGCGTACAAATTCTGGTACGTCAGAGATGGTCATATTGGAGATGTTGAAGTTCTCGATCGCACGTAGCGTATGAATACCGTAGTACGCATCTGCAGGGACATGACGTTGACCTAATAGATCTTCTTCAATACGAGTGGCTGGGTTTGCTGTTTTTGGAGCATCAGATAGGGTAGCCATAGCAGGATCCTTAGATGATAATTCTGATAATAAAGTTATTTATTAGCCATTTCTGCAATCTAGAATCCATTCATCAGAATTTTTGGCTGGAAAATCCGTCCTGACTTATGTGGCACATGATACTGCACCTAGCGCATAAAAATAGTAACTAGATCACCTTTTTCGTTTTTCATGAGTCAATAATTTGCAAAGTATGAACGGGTTATTAATAACCCTTTATGGGTACTCGATTTTCCTCGACAAACATGAGTTTTTAGAGTTCGAAATTAGCACTTTAAAAGCACGAAAAAATCGGTATGCAATTGAATGAAACGCGCTCCCGCTACTTTGTCTAAAAGAGAAGGAGACCAGTATGAACACGCTTTTTTACAACGATTCGTTTGAGCTTAGTCTGCTTTTACCATTACACTGAATTAAACAAAGGAGGGCGTGTGTTTCCTATCTTATTATTAGCGTTTATTTTTGTTCCGATCATTGAAATCGGCTTATTTATTCAGGTGGGCGGCTTTTTAGGTTTATGGCCGACCATTGCACTAGTCTTAATCACGGCATTTGTTGGTGCATCGTTGGTTCGTAGCCAAGGTATACAAACACTGATGTCAGTACAGGGGCGTCTTGAACAAGGTGAAATTCCAGCCCAGCAAATTTTTGAAGGCGTAATGCTAGCGGTGGCTGGCGTGCTACTGTTAACCCCGGGCTTTATGACCGATGCCCTTGGTATGTTGGTGTTGCTTCCTGCGCCACGCGCCGCGATAGCTAAATACTTGATGAGCAAAATGGTGGTGAAAACCATGCATGGCGGTGGCTTCCAAGGTGGTTTCTCTAACCAGGGGCCATTTGAGCAAGACCCGTTCCGTCGTGACCCATTTGATTCCCAGTCAGATAATGGCAATACCTTCGAAGGGGAATACGAGCGTAAAGACGATGATGATCGCAACAAGCTCAACAGATTGAGTTAGACAGTAAAGAAAATAAAAGGGTGCACCAAGCGCCCTTTTCTGTATTTGGAATTCGTGCTGCTTACAATGCGCCTTCAAAGCCCATTTGACGCCATGCTTCAAAAGCAATGATCGCAACGGCATTCGAAAGGTTTAGGCTGCGTGCGTCCGGCATCATTGGAATGCGAATACGCTGCTCCATTGGCAAGCTATCGATGATTTCAGCAGGCAAACCACGAGTTTCTGGACCAAACATCAAAACATCACCCGTTTGGTATTGTGCATCAACGTGGTGACCTGTGGTTTTGGTGGTGCAGGCAAACAATCGGTAGTTACCTTGCTTCTCTTTCTCTAAATATTCTAAGAACGCTTGATAGTTTTTATGACGCGTTACGCGAGCTAAATCATGGTAATCCAAACCAGCGCGGCGGACTTTTTTCTCTTCAAGATCGAAACCCAGAGGTTCAATTAAGTGAAGGTTTGCACCGCAGTTGGCGCATAGTCGAATGATGTTGCCGGTGTTCGGCGCGATTTCTGGTTCGTATAAAGCGATATCAAACATGGTATTGAAATAGAGTTGGTCAAAGAGAGGGGCAGTATATACCCAAGTCACCGAAATATGCGAGATTCAGCAAGATTGACCTGGGTATGAAAGCAGGCATTAGCGCGGATGTTAATACCGTAAGTAGCGATGCTCTTTATAAGAGAGCGTGAGCATAGTTTTCTTCAACTGCTCGCCAGTTGACGACGTTCCACCACGCATCAATATATTCTGGGCGACGGTTTTGGTAGCTGATGTAATACGCGTGCTCCCACACGTCTAATGCGAGGATTGGTTCACCGCGCACATCCACTACATCCATCAGAGGGTTGTCTTGATTACTGGTGGTCGTAATGTGAATCTCACCATCTTTTACGATCAGCCATGCAAAGCCAGACCCAAAGGTATTGATGGCAGCTTGGGCAAACGCCTCTTTAAATTGCGCAAAGCTACCAAATTTATCGTTAATTGCTTGAGCAAGCGCGCCTTGAGGCTCTCCGCCACCGTTTGGTGACATGCAATTCCAATAAATGATGTGGTTGTAATAGCCGCCACCATTATTACGTACTGCTGGACTGAGCTTAGAGATATTGTCAAAGATCTCGTCTAATGACTGAGTTTCGAGCTCGCTCCCTTCAACGGCATTTACAAACTTATCAAAGTACGTCTTGTGGTGTTTGCTGTAATGCACTTCCATGGTTTTCGCGTCGATGTACGGCTCTAGTGAATCGTACGGGTAAGGCAGAGCGGGAAATGTATGTGACATAGTAAATCCTCCTTAATTGGAAAATTTACTTTAATGCTAACGATAATTATTATCAACTTTGATCTTTGTAAGGGTATTCTAAGAAGCCTCACCAATTTCTAAAGTGAGGGTGGGGCTGTGAATCACTCACTCTAGAAATATGGTGCGAATTATTGTTAGTTCATCAAATTGAGACTAACAATTGATCGGTAAGGTGATACTCATACGCAATCCGCCTAAAGGACTTCGGCTGGCTGCGATCGTGCCACTGTGCTGGCGAATGGCACTTTCGGTAATGGTTAGGCCGAGACCTGTGCCGCCAGAGTGGCGATCGCGTGCCGTGGAAACGCGATAGAACGGGCGAAAAATCGCGGCCAGTTCCTCTTCTGGTACACCTTCTCCATTATCGTCAACCGTGATACGAAGCGTATCGTCATCGGCTTTGATGTCGATTTGTACCTCATCTTTTCCGTAGTAAATGGCGTTACGAACGATATTTTCCACCGCACTCATCAGCAGTTTAGGGTTACCGGAAATATTGCGCTTAGGTAATTCTGAATAGTGTAGCTGTTTGCCCATTTGCTCTGCTTCAAACTGCGCATCTTTAATGATTTCTTCCCATAAACTTTCTAGTGGCTGTGTTTCGCGAGTCATATGACTGTTCGCCTGCATGCGAGAAAGCTCTAATAGTTCGCTGATCATCTGTTCCAAGCGCTGCGCTTCGGTATCGATACGAGTCAGTTCTGGGCTTTCGCCTTGTTTACGCGTCGCTAATGCGCTTGCCATGCGCAGACGAGTTAAAGGTGAGCGCAGCTCGTGAGAGATATCGGATAGCAAACGTTGTTGTCCTGAAATCATTTGATTAACCGCTTCGACCATCTGGTTGAAGCTGCTGCCTGCTTGACGAAATTCCGCCGTACCTTTTTCTAAATTTGGGTCTGTGACAAATTCACCTTTCGCCACACGTTGAGCAGCGGCTTCAAGACGACGTGCAGGCTGACTCAAAGCCCAAGCAAGCCATAACAGCAATGGTGTACTAACCAGCATGACCGCAAGCAAGAGCTGGAATGGGTGATCAAACAGACGCAGGAGTAGAGGTGGTGGCTCATTCCACTTGAAGCCCACGTACATCAAGATATCGGAACCTGCCAAAGTGATAGGAATTGGGCCCGCAATCATGTATCGACCATACAGCTTCTGCTTTGGATTATTGTAATCTTCGATACTGGTGACAAAGTTTTGCATGGCACGCAATTGAAAATTGCTGCGTTTTTCTGTCGTAAGAACATTACCGCTGTAGTCAGAAAAAAAGACTCGTGGGCGAGGGTCGTGCTTGCCGTGGCGGTTGCCCTCGATACGAAAAAGTATGCGGCCTAAATCAGTTTGCTGGCTGTATTTTTGTTGGATTGAGTCACGCGTTTCTACCATACGTTTGTAGTGTTCTTCTGGAATATCGCGAGCTTTGCGTGGGTCCAAATGTGGCAGTGATAGCACGGCTATCAATACTAATAACATGGTGAACCAAAAAATGGCAAAGATGCGTCCATACAGGCTATTGATGTTTGGCAGTTTGATGCGTGATAGGTGCATTAATCCTCCTCAAGCAGCATGTAGCCACGACCACGCAGGGTTTTGATTCGCGGCTTACCATTGCTTTGATCTGGTAATTTTTTACGTAAGTTCGAGACATGCATATCGATAGCGCGATCAAAAGCAGCGAGTCGTTTACCAAGCACATCTAAGCTCAGTGTCTCTTTGGTCAGCACTTGTCCTGGGTTTTGTACGAAGTGGGTGAGTAGCGCAAACTCGGTTGCCGTGAGATCGAGCAACTGTTGCTCACAATACGCTTCTTGCTTACCGGGATAGAGGCGGATTTCTTGATACTCAATGCAATCGCTGTTTTTGGTATTTTTTTGTGTGCTGCTAGTGCGGCGTAAAATCGCGCGGATTCGCGCTAACAGCTCTCGGTCACTAAAAGGTTTTGGTAAATAATCATCCGCGCCCAGTTCCAAGCCGATCACGCGATCAATTTCTTCCCCTTTAGCGGTCAGCATCAAGACGGGAGTTTCCCAATTTTCACGTAAGCGTTTCAGCGTTTCCATGCCATTGAGTTTTGGCATCATGACATCCAACAAAATCAAATCAATCTTATCATTGATCGCGGCTAAGCCGGCTTCACCGTCATTTGCTTCGCTGACCTCAAACCCTTCGAAACTGAGTACTTCTTTTAATAAGCTAGTTAGCTCGATATCGTCATCGATTAAAAGAATGTTTGCCATGGGGGCACCTATAGTAAGTTACCGATAGCCTAATATTACATTGGAATGATGCGCAACGAAGAGGAGAAAAATCACTCTTTACGATTCTTTACGCTCCCTATACGTCGCTTTACCTAGCGGGTCGTATTCTATACTCAAGCGCTGTGAGAACAGCTCAGAAGAACCACTCACCTGTGTAAGGAATCGTATTATGAAGTCTGCAAAAAAACTTGTGTTAGCTGCTGTTGTTCTACCTCTTACTCTTGGCGCCGCAAGCGCATTCGCTTACGGTGGTAAAAACCATCATAAAGGTCCTCGTGACGAATGCGGCATGGGTATGGACCGAGGTGTCATGCGTCAACTAGACCTGACTGATGCACAAAAAGATCAGCTAAAAGAAATGCGTGAAGCAAACAAAGCAGAAATGAAAGCAAAATTCGCTGATGGCAAAGAAGCACGTATGGCTGAGCGTCAAGCGCATCACGCAAAAGTACAATCGCTTTTGCTGGCGGATAACTTTGATGAAGCTCAAGCTAGCGAATTAGCAAAAGAGATGGTTGAGCGCCAAACGGAACGTCGCGTGCAAATGCTAGAAAGAAAGCACCAAATGCTTAGCGTATTAACACCTGAGCAGAAAGCGAAATTTGTTGAGCTACAAAATGAACGTATGCAAGAGTGTGGCGACAGAATGCACAAGCGCATGGAAAAGTCGCGCAATAATTAAGTCATGAATTGATGTTATATAAAGAGGCAGCCATTGGTTGCCTCTTTTTGATCTGGTTATTTCATGGTCATTCAATATACTCAACGTATGGTTTTAGTTAACTCTTTGATTATGAAACAGCAATACGCACGTTTAGTTACGACCGCCGCTTGGACTGCAACCATTGTGGCGACGCTTCTTCTGATAGTAAAAGTCATCACGTGGTGGGTAACCGGCTCAGTGAGCTTATTGGCGTCATTGATTGACTCCATGTTAGATATCGCGGCTTCGGTTGTGAATCTTGTGGTGGTTCGTTACGCCTTACAACCGGCAGACCGCGAACATACGTTTGGACATGGTAAAGCTGAGTCCTTAGCGGCCCTAGCCCAAGCAATGTTTATTTCGGGCTCGGCAGTATTTTTGATTCTTAACGGGATTGACCGATTTTTCCGCCCACATGCTTTACACGCACCGGAGTTAGGTGTGTATGTATCGCTGTTTGCGATTGTGGTCACACTTGGCTTGGTGATGTTCCAAAAACATGTGGTTCGCGTGACGGGGAGCCAAGCAATAGCGGCGGATTCTCTGCATTATCAGACTGACTTGTATATGAATGCTGCGATCATGGTTGCTCTGGGGCTCAGTTATTTTGGAGTGACTCAAGCGGATGCTGTGTTTGCGATTGGTATTGGTGTCTTCATTCTTTATAGCGCTTTCAAAATGGTAAGCGAAGCGATTCAAACCTTACTTGATAGAAAGTTGCCCGATGAAGAGCTTGAGCAAATTAACCAAGCTTGTTTGAGCGTAAAAGGGGTATTGGGCGTGCATCAGTTACGCACGCGAATGTCCGGACCGACGCGCTTTATACAGTTGCATTTAGAGCTAGACGATAACTTACGATTAATTGAGGCGCATTACATCGCTGATAAAGTGGAAGATAATTTATTGGCTCTTTTTCCTGATGCGGACGTATTGATCCATCAAGATCCATTGTCTGTCGTTTTCGGACCAGAGAAAGAGCAGAAAGCGCAAGATTGGTAGGCTTGAAAAATCCATCAGTGCCCGACGACAAACAGGTACTTATTGACTATCTTTCCATCAATACTTATTAAGATTCGTGATCCTGATATGAATCAACAAAGTTTTATAGAGAAACTGTAATACTCTTACATAAGTAGAAAAGTTACATAAAAAAGTGCGTTTTCATTGGTAATCCTGTAGAGGAAATGTAACATAACGCACAGTTCTGGATTATGCAGGTTGCTTGGTAACAAGGGGCCTAAAAGAAAATTAAATAATTGATTGCCAAAGATCGAGGGTGAGCATGATTAAGAAGATCGGTGTTTTAACAAGTGGCGGTGACGCACCTGGTATGAACGCTGCGATACGCGGCGTAGTACGTACAGCACTATCCGAAGGATTGGAAGTATTCGGTGTGTACGACGGCTACCTAGGCCTATACGAAGGCCGCATCGAGAAGCTAGATCGTTCTAGCGTTTCAGATGTGATCAACAAAGGTGGTACGTTCCTAGGTTCTGCACGTTTCCCTGAATTTAAACAAGTGGAAGTTCGTGAAAAAGCGATTGAGAACCTGAAAAAACATGGTATCGATGCACTAGTGGTAATCGGTGGTGATGGTTCGTACATGGGTGCGAAGAAACTGACTGAAATGGGTTACCCATGTATCGGTCTTCCGGGCACAATCGACAACGATATCGCAGGTACGGATTACACTGTGGGCTACCTAAGTGCACTAAACACCGTTATCGATGCAATCGACCGTTTACGTGATACTTCTTCATCTCACCAACGCATTTCAATTGTAGAAATCATGGGCCGTCACTGTGGTGATTTGACTCTGATGTCTGCAATTGCGGGCGGTTGTGAATACATCATCACTCCGGAAACTGGTCTAGACAAAGACAAGCTGATCAGCAACATCCAAGATGGTATCGCTAAAGGTAAGAAACACGCGATCATCGCGCTTACTGAGCTAATGATGGATGCTAATGAACTAGCACGTGACATCGAAGCCGCGACAGGTCGTGAAACTCGTGCAACAGTACTTGGTCACATCCAACGTGGTGGTCGTCCAACTGCATTTGACCGCGTACTAGCATCTCGTATGGGTAACTACGCTGTTCACCTATTGATCGAAGGTCATGGTGGTCGTTGTGTAGGTATCGTGAAAGAGCAACTTGTTCACCACGATATCATCGATGCAATCGAGAACATGAAGCGTCCAGTACGCAACGATCTATACAAAGTTGCTGAAGAGTTGTTCTAAGCAAGTTTGAAATAGATAAACAAAACCGCGGCTTTCCGCGGTTTTTTTGTTTTCAGCCCTAAACCACCTACTTCAGTAGGTGGTTATCATCCGTTTCGGCTTTGCCTGTAAAACTACTCA
>NZ_JAWOWF010000046.1:0-41811 GCF_033340295.1 Vibrio sp. 1401 | reverse complement strand
GGACGGATTCGAACCATCGAAGGCAGTGCCGGCAGATTTACAGTCTGCTCCCTTTGGCCACTCGGGAACCCCTCCAGAGGATTTTTATACTTAGTAAGATGTTTTCCCAACTCATCTCCCAAGTGCGGAGCGAATCATAGCAAACTCGCTCAGGCTGTAAAGCGTTTTTCTTACGTTTTTACGTTGAATGCTGTCTTTTTGGGCAAAGATGGTAGAAAGTCAGCGTTTTGTTTGTCCTTTGAACAGAAGAGAAGCGCGCTTTTTACTTGAATTTACACTACTTGACGTTAAACACCGTATCTACTGATAAACTGTAAGCAGTTTAATGACATAAGTTTATTCGTTTAGAAGTCAATATCATGAGCATGAAAGCCACGTTATCGTTATCTGTTTTAACGCTTTCTATATTACTGAGTTCTCCATCGGTTTGCGCTGCGATGCGAGGAGGCTCAGCGGTTACCGTTGTGACTGAACAAGTAGAAACGCACGAGATCAATCAATCCTTAACTCTTATCGGCAAATTAAAGGCAGCGGAGTCTGTGGTTGTCGCATCGGAAGTCGCCGGCAAAGTGAATCAAATCGCTGTTAAAGCGAATCAAAATGTCCAGCAAGACCAGCTATTAATTAAGTTAGATGACGATAAGGCTCAAGCCGCTTTGATTGAGGCAAAGGCGTATCTAAAAGATGAACAGCGTAAGTTAAAAGAGTTCCAACGTTTGGTTAAGCGGAATGCGATTACTCAAACTGAAATCGATGCACAAAAAGCCAGTGTTGAAATAGCACAAGCGAGGCTAGATGCTGCTCAAGCCAATTTAGCTGATCTCCATATTACTGCTCCATTTTCTGGCACTGTTGGTTTTATCGATTTTAGCCGCGGCAAAATGGTCAGTGCGGGTACTGAACTTTTGACGTTGGATGATCTTTCCGTCATGGAACTGGATTTACAAGTACCGGAGCGCTATTTATCGATGCTTTCTATTGGTATGGAAGTCATCGCTAAAACCAGTGCATGGGGTAGCCAGATCTTTACTGGTCAAGTCACAGGTATTGATACGCGTATCAGCGCCGAAACACTGAATCTTCGCGTGCGTATTGAGTTTGATAACCCAGAAAATCAATTGAAGCCGGGCATGTTGATGAACGCTTCACTAGCATTTCCTGCTATTAAGGCGCCAATCATTCCTGTTCAAGCGCTTGAATACTCCGGAACTAAACGTTTTGTATATGTAATTGATGAAAACAACAAAGCTACTCGTCAAGAAGTGTCGCTAGGTGCTCGTGTTGGTAACGAGGTGGTGATCGAATCTGGTGTTGAGATTGGTGACAAGATTGTGGTTCAAGGCATTGTTAACATGCGTGATGGTGTCGAAGTGAAAGAAATTGTCGCGCCACTAAAAGCGAACACCACGGATGTGACACGCAATGACAGTGAATCGGATGAGGAAGAAAACTAATGTTACTGTCCGACGTTTCAGTTAAACGCCCTGTCGCGGCGTTAGTTCTGAGCATGCTGTTGTGTGTGTTTGGCTTTGTGTCATTCACCAAATTAGCCGTTCGTGAAATGCCTGATATAGAAAGCCCAGTCGTTTCTATCAGTACGCGTTATGAGGGTGCATCTGCGACTATTATTGAAAGCCAAATTACCTCCGTTTTGGAAGACCAGCTTTCTGGGATCAGTGGAGTTGATGAAATTAGCTCCACTACTCGTAACAGCATGTCGCGTATCACGATCACGTTTGAGTTAGGTTACGATCTCAACACAGGTGTGAGCGACGTGCGTGATGCCGTGGCTCGTGCTCAGCGCTCGCTACCTGATGAAGCGGATGACCCTATTGTTTATAAGAACAATGGCTCGGGAGAGGCATCACTCTACATCAATCTCAGTTCTGCAGAGATGGACCGTACTCAATTAACGGATTATGCCGAACGTGTATTGATGGACCGCTTTAGCCTGATCTCTGGGGTTAGCTCCATTGATCTCTCCGGTGGTTTGTACAAGGTCATGTACGTGAAGCTTAAGCCAGAACTAATGGCTGGACGTTCAGTTACAGCTTCGGACATTACATCAGCTTTACGAAGTGAGAACCTAGAAAGCCCAGGTGGTGAAGTTCGAAACGACTCAACAGTAATGTCCGTGCGTACGGCTCGTACTTATAACACGCCTGAAGATTTTCAATATCTTGTCATTAAACGCGCAAGCGACAATACACCTATCTATTTAAAAGATGTAGCAGATGTCTTCATTGGTGCAGAAAACGAAAATTCAACCTTCAAAAGTGATGGTGTAGTAAACATCAGTCTTGGTGTGGTATCGCAGTCAGACGCAAACCCGTTAGAGGTTGCTAAGCTGGTTCGTTCTGAAGTCGATAACATCCAGAAGTTCTTACCAGAAGGTACACGCCTTGCGATAGATTACGACGCGACAGTATTTATCGAGCGTTCAATCGAAGAGGTGTACAGCACGCTATTTATCACGGGCGGCTTGGTGATTTTGGTGTTGTACATTTTCATCGGCCAAGCTCGTGCAACCTTAATTCCTGCGGTTACGGTTCCTGTTTCTCTGATTTCTTCGTTCATTGCCGCGTACTACTTTGGGTTTTCTATCAACTTGATCACCTTGATGGCGTTGATATTATCGATTGGTTTGGTGGTGGATGACGCAATTGTGGTTGTAGAGAATATCTTCCACCATATTGAACGCGGTGAATCGCCATTACTCGCCGCATATAAAGGCACAAGAGAGGTTGGTTTTGCTGTTATAGCAACAACATTAGTGCTGGTGATGGTGTTCTTACCGATCTCCTTTATGGATGGCATGGTAGGTCTACTATTTACAGAGTTTTCTGTATTGCTGGCTATGTCGGTCATATTCTCCTCTTTGATTGCCCTGACGCTGACTCCTGTATTAGGTAGTCAGATTTTGAAAGCGAATGTAAAACCAAATCGATTCAATGAAGCGGTTGATCGCTTGTTTAGCAAGCTTGAGAGTGGTTATCGCGCATTATTGAAAGGCGCATTGAAAGTACGTTGGGCTGCTCCGCTGGTGATTCTAGCTTGTTTGGGCGGTAGCTATTTCTTGATGAATCAGGTACCGGCCCAGCTGACCCCACAAGAAGATCGCGGTGTTATATTCGCGTTTGTGCGCGGTGCAGATGCTACGTCATACAATCGTATGTCAGCCAATATGGATATTGTCGAAGACCGATTGATGCCATTACTAGGGCAAGGTTATCTGAAGTCATTCAGTATCCAAACGCCAGCGTTTGGTGGCCAGGCAGGAGACCAGACAGGCTTTGTGATCATGATTCTAGAAGATTGGAACGAACGTGATATCACGGCTCAGCAAGCCCTTAACAAAGTACGGAAAGAATTGGCAGGTATCCCAGATGTTCGAGTGTTCCCATTTATGCCAGGTTTCCAAGGTGGTTCGAGTGAGCCAGTTCAGTTCGTATTAGGCGGCTCTGATTACGATGAGCTCGTTGTTTGGGCTGAAATGCTAAAGAACAAAGCAGAAGAATCACCAATGATGGAAGGAGCAGAGATAGATTACTCGGAAAAAACGCCTGAGTTATTGGTTACAGTTGACCGACAGCGTGCCGCAGAGCTAGGAGTCAGTGTTCAAGACATTTCTGACACCCTAGAAATCATGCTCGGTGGTAAAAGCGAAACGACTTATGTTGAGCGTGGCGAAGAGTACGATGTGTATCTTCGCGGTGATGAAAATAGCTTTAATAATGCTGCAGATTTAAGTCAGATTTATCTGCGCACGAATAGCGGTCAGCTAGTGACGTTAGATGCGGTCACAAAAATTGAAGAAGTGGCGGCCTCTATTCGTCTTTCTCACTACAACAAACAGAAGTCCATCACTATTACTGCCAACCTGTCGGAAGGTTATACATTAGGAGATGCGCTGGATTACCTAGACCAGGAAGCCATCGACAACTTACCGGGTGACATTTCGGTGAGTTATTCGGGGGAGTCGAAAGACTTTAAAGAGAACCAAGCGAGTGTTGCTGTTGTGTTTGCATTGGCACTGCTAGTGGCGTATCTCGTGTTGGCGGCTCAGTTTGAAAGCTTCGTAAACCCGTTAGTGGTCATGTTTACGGTGCCGATGGGTGTATTTGGTGGCTTCCTTGGTTTAGTTATTATGGGCCAAGGTATGAACATTTATAGCCAGATCGGCATGATCATGTTGATTGGTATGGTGACGAAAAACGGTATTTTGATCGTAGAATTTGCCAATCAGCTACGTGATCGTGGCGTTGGGTTTGAAAAAGCGATCATTGATGCAGCTGCGCGACGTCTACGTCCAATCTTGATGACTGCGTTTACCACACTTGCTGGCGCAATTCCGTTGATCGTATCGACAGGGGCGGGTTATGAGAGCCGTATTGCCGTGGGTACGGTAATCTTTTTCGGGATGGGGTTTGCGACATTGGTGACCTTGTTTGTTATCCCGGCAATGTACCGATTGATTTCGGCGAAAACACAAGCACCAGGTCATGTAGAAGCAGAGTTAAACAAAGCAATTAGCCATGATACGAAGGGCCGTATAGCGCACCCTTAAATCAAACGTTAAAACATAAAAGCCGAGGTAATAACCTCGGCTTCTCTTTATCGGTTTAAAGTTAGCTCGGAAGCGTTCGATTAGAAGCGTTTCCCTAGGCTGATTTGTACACCTTCGTAGCTGTCGTAAAAATCTTCAAAACCCATATCCGCGACATTATAAATGTACTCTGCGCGTAACCAGATATCTTTGCTCATATCCCAATGGACACCAGCACCGATGTTGAATAGCGCGCCTGAATCATCTGTGACTTTTTGTTCGTTTGGAACATACATTTCAGCTTGAGTGCCAAGCGCAGTTACGCGACCAAACAGTGACAGCGGCGTATCGCCTAAGTTATCACTTGTTACAACAGCAGACATACCTGCTTGGTAATAGTGAAGATCTAAGTCAGTTTTTAGAGCATCGTTCTTAAGTTCATTTTGTGAATAGCGCAGAACCCCTTCAAACGCGAGGTATTGGTTTATATGGTAACCCCAGCCAACTGTGATATGTGGTGTTGACCACTCATTGTCTCTATCCGAGCCGAAATACGGTGTATCAAAACCAACGTTACCAGTACCCAGATAAAAATAAGATTGATGAGCTTGTTCTTGAGCAGCTAAAGTTGGCACGCTAATGGTCAAGGCAGACAATAATAGAATGGCGTTTTTCATAACTAGACGATAACCTTGGTAAAAGACCGTTGTAATGATTTGTTTAAATGTTAATTTAATCAATAGGATGGATGGTAATTATCATATCAGCTTTTATCAAAGGTAGTGATTTTAGAATGGGAATTGTTGCGCTAAAGCATACTTCTTACTCATGACTACCGACTAACTAGATATGGTGACGAAAGCTAGCTAAATAAGAGAGAAGGAAAGGAAAGTGGCTGAATTCAAATACAAAAACTTGACTCAAGAAGAACAAGATAAGTTAGACGCGGCGACATTTCGCCGTTTATTGGCGCATTTAGATGCTAACAAAGACGTACAAAACATCGACCTGATGATCCTTGCGGGCTTCTGTCGCAACTGCTTTAGCAAATGGTATAAATCTGAGGCTGAAAATCTCGGTTTGGATTTAGATATTGATGACGCTCGCGAACGTGTTTACGGCATGACTTACGATGAATGGAAACAAAATCATCAACCAGCGGCAACGCCAGAACAATTGGCTGCGTTTGAAGCGCGCCAGAAAAAGTAAAACCCAGCGATAAAAACAGCCCACATGAAGTTGGGCTGTTTTTTAAAGTCCAGTTTGCACGTTAAGCGTTAGTTGAGCCGCAACAAGCTGGCTCAACGCAACCTTTTGCTTGAATGACTTCGAGTTGAGCTAAGTAAGGTTGAATATCGCCGATGTTCTCTTTTACCCATGTTAAGTCATAATACGTATCTAGGTAACGCTCTCCAGAATCACATAGAAGCGTCACGATAGAACCCTTCTCACCGCGTTGTTTCATCTCACAAGCCAATTGCAGCACACCGTAAAGATTGGTGCCTGTTGATGCGCCGACTTTACGCCCAATCAGCTGAGATACCCAATGGGCGGTTGCCACACTGGCTGCGTCTGGAATTTTGCGCATTTCATCAATGACACCAGCAATAAAACTTGGTTCGACACGTGGTCGCCCGATACCTTCAATTTTGCTGCCAGTATCGCCTTTCAATGAGTGATTTCCTGACTGGAAAGCATCGTAAAACACTGAGTTTTCAGGGTCTACCACGCAAAGCTTAGTGTCGTATTTTTGGTAACGAATAAAACGGCCAATGGTTGCTGATGTGCCGCCTGTTCCAGGACTCATCACTACCCAGCTAGGAATCGGGTGATCTTCTAACTCCATTTGGCTAAAGATAGAGTTCGCGATGTTGTTGTTACCGCGCCAGTCAGTAGCGCGTTCAGCATAAGTAAACTGGTCCATGTAGTGACCATTTAGCTCTTGAGCCAAGCGTCGAGACTCGTCATAAATCTGATCTGAGCGCTCTACAAGATGCGCTTTACCACCGTAAAACTCAATTTGTTCAATCTTTTTACGTGCGGTGGTTTTCGGCATAACAGCAATGAACGGTAAGCCAAGCAAGCGAGCAAAATACGCTTCTGAAACGGCAGTGCTGCCTGAGGACGCTTCAATCACTGTGGTTTCAGGACCAATCCATCCGTTACAAATCGCATAAAGAAACAACGAGCGTGCCAATCGGTGTTTCAGAGAGCCTGTTGGATGCGTGCTCTCATCTTTTAGGTAGATATCGATACCATCAAGAGAAGGCAGTTCAAGTTTAAATAAATGAGTATCAGCAGAACGTTGAAAGTCTGCTTCAATTTTACGCACTGCATTGTTGATCCAGTTGTGGTCAGTACACATGGCGTCTCTCCTTGGAAATCGATAGATAAGCATTAGATGGGAATAATTTACCTATAATACGAGAGAAAAACTTTGCTATAGTTGCCGGTAATGACTATTTTGATAGAAAAGTTTTCTACACTTCGTGGGTTTTATAGGATGAGTTTGGATCGGGTCGATAAACAGCTGCTTGCGTTGTTACAAACCGACAGCACCTTGTCATTAAATGAGTTAGCAGAGCAGGTAAATCTGACAACGACGCCATGTTGGAAGCGTTTGAAAAGGTTGGAAGAAGAGGGTTACATCGAAAAACGCGTGGCGTTGTTAAGTGCAGAAAAGCTCGAGCTATCTTTCATTGCATTTGTTCAGTTAAAAACGATTGATCATTCCGAAGGTTGGTATCACCATTTTGTTACAACTGTGAGTGACTTTCCTGAGGTAATGGAGTTTTATCGTATGGCTGGCGAGTATGACTACATGATGAAAGTACTAGTCAAAGATATGAAGTGTTTTGACGAATTCTATAAGCGGTTAGTTAATAGTGTAAAAGGGCTATCTAATGTGACTTCAACATTTGCTATGGAGTCCATTAAATACACAACAGAGTTACCAATCCTAAAATAACTCGCCCTATAAGAATTCTATCTAATGTTAATTCTACCTTTTAGTATTTTAAATGTTAAAAGGTAGTTTGATTATGCTTTTAAAACTATTTCCTACCAGATTTTTATAAATATAAACGATATTTATTCTCTCTTCTATTTTTCATTAACCATTTGTTTTTACAGTCCATTAATCCTATACATCATAATGAAAGAAAAAATAACGCAATTTTTTCTCTTTCTTTTTCATGTTTTATTTTATTGAATATTAATTTTTACTAAATTAATGGAAGAGTTTGATTTAAACGTTTGCTTTTTGTGTTTTCATGTAATTTGGTCGCTATTTTTGAGTATTTGTTTTTAGGATTAATACAGTAGCGATTACTTAAGTAATAAAGTACTCAAAAATGGGGGTAGTGATTAATAAAACATCGTATTATTATCGCCCCATCTTGTATGTAACAAAGTATTACTAAAAATGAACAGAAATTACTATTTGCTTTTTCTCGCAGCTTTACTCGCTGGCTGTGGCGGTGGGGGAGACTCTAAGCCGAACAATACGAAGACACCAACTACGGTAACAAAGCAGAACCGTCCGCAATTAAAAGTGGAAGACACGGTGTTGAAGTTTGAAGGAGTGGGAACGGTTACTGAAGCAAAACTGAGCAATGTACATGGGTCGGTATCTTACCAAGTCATTGACTCTAATCCGCCAAATGTCGTGAAAATTAATGACTCAGGAATACTACAAATTCTGCGCCCAGGAACGGCGACGATTCTTGCTACAGATAGTAGCTCTGCTTATGAATCTTCTGAAGCAAGATTTTCTGTCACTGTAGAGCGAGGCATCAATACTGAACTTTCAGTGAGTGATCTGAATTTCAATGCGATTGAGTCAGAAGGAAAAGCGTTGATCGTCCGTGGCCAAAAAGGCGAACTGAGTTATGAGGTAGAAAGTGGTCATAACTTGATTCGTGTTGATGAGAACGGTTCGGTATATTCATTAGGTTCAGTTGGTCAGGCATCGGTGCTGATTACTGATTCAGGTAACGACTTTTACTTGCCGAAACAAGTTCGCGCTACGGTTAAACTGCATGCAGTAGCTCCGGGGCAATTACAGTTCGCTTTGCTTGAAGACGAGTATCGAGAAGGGTTGACGTTAGAACCAGTGCGTTTAGATAAAGCTCAAACGCAACGTATTTCTTACAAAATTATAAATAGCGTACCAGACAGCAAGGTGGCCGAGTTGCTAGACCCTGAAACGGGTTTGCTTCTTGTTCATAATGTTGGGCAATTAACGGTTGAAGCGACAGCAACTTACAGCGACGCGTTTCTGGATAAACAGCAAACAGCGCAATTTTTTGTGGATGTAAAACAAGGCAAGCGTCAAGAAATCAGCGCAGCGGATATCGTCACAACTTATGAGGAAGGTGGACGAATTTTCCCTAAGGTGACGAACGCCTACGGTGACTATGAGCTGAGAATCATTCGTGGTGAAGACGTTGTTGCTAAAACAGAAAATGGTGAAGCATTACTGATCAAAGGTGTTGGTGCTGCTGAAGTGGAAATTTACGAGCATGATATGCGTAATTATCCTGCAAGCAAAACTCGTTTTGATCTTGAAGTTAATCGCGCGCCTCATCCCGTTATAAAAGACATTGAAATGCCGCTTACCTATCAACCAAATCTTTCAATCCCTCTGGCGTTTAAAGGGCAAAAAGGTAACGTAAATCTAGTTAGCAGCTTACCTAATGGCTTACGAATGACTGACGGCAAGTTGGAGGTAGTGACTGCGGGTGAGTACGGCCTTAAGTTTGAAGACGATGGTGGGGAGTTCTACCAACCTATTCAATTTAATGTCGTCATTAAAGTTGCAAAGGCTGAAGGCCAACCGATGGCAACGCACGATTATGACGTTGTATACAGCAACAAATACAGTTTTGATCTTCACCGTGATTTTGGTTTGAGTGCTGACGAGCAAATTGAGATTGTAGATAACACCGCACCAGATGTTGTCGGTGGTTTGAGTGAAGGACGTCTCCATGTGTATAAAGCGGGTAAAGCGACGCTAACTGTGCGCAGAAAAGAGAGCGCGAATTATACTGTTGGTCCTGATCAAAAAGTCTATGTGACAATTTTGAGTGCGCCGAGCCGAATTGAAGTTCAATCCGATGTGGAAGAGATTTGGAAGGTTGGCCAAACATTTGTTGCGCCGAAAATCTCTGGTACGGTTGGAGAAGTTACGTACCGATTTGCAGACAACGCTGCAACAGATGTGGTTTCCTTAAACAGCCAAACGGGTGCCATGCAAATTCTTAACGCGGGTAGCACAAAAATTATTGTTTCGGATGCGGGGGACGACAAAGTGGATCCGGGTGAAAGTAGTTTCTCGGTCACGATTAAACAAGGCACAAACCCTGTATCGGTTACTTACCCAACGGTAGAATTCTCCGCTGGTAGTGTTATCTCACCAGTGATGAGTGGTGGGACTGCGAAGGCAAGTTACCGTCTTATTAACCAAAAAGACCCTGTGGTCGAGCTAGTTTCTCCTGATACAGGGCGTTTGAAAATCCTGCATGCAGGCACGTACCAATTAGAGGTTACTCTTACTGGGCGCAACTACAAAGCTAAAACAATCGTCGTAAATGGCACTATTAACAAAGCGAATCACCCTGGTTTAAGTGCTTCTACAATGAAGGTGGAATTTGAACCATTTAAAAAGGTTAAGCTAGACTTTGGTACACCAATAGGAAACCGCAGCTATCAAATATCCAGCTCAACAATTAAAGGAGTCGCTTCATTAGATGTTGATAAGGAAGAGCTGACGTTACTTGACCTCCCACCAGTAAAAAGACGTTGGATTTCTCTCGACGTTTCGGAAGGAGAATCTCGAGATTACAAAGCGTTGGAAAGTAAGAAAGTCCAGCTGTATCTAAGCTTTGCAGATGAAGGTGTTGCGGATCAATATACATTGCTTGAAACTGAACAAACAGTATTGTTTAGCACGCTAAATGCACGTGAGTTTTCTAACTTAGAAGAAAGTGAGTTTGGTTTGATGAACGTTCGTTCAGTGCGTGAGCCAACGGACGAAGAATTGAAATTATACGGCAAAGGTAAGATTGCACTACTTGCATTCAAGCCGGTGGGTAACGATGACCAAACTCTAATAAAAGGAGCGTGGGTACACTTAGCTCGATTTGATGGATGTACATCAGAGCTGTTCGAAGATGATCTCAAGCCTTTTGAAGCAATTGACTATGATGACCCAGGGTACTGCACCAGCGGCAGCACGATTCGTATGACTCGGTTCTTAATAATTGATGACTCGAAGATGGAAAAGGTAGAGTATGAGTTAGTAGCACCTGTGATTACTTATCGTCGTGGGGTTCGTGAATTTTTAGCAACGAATAAAGGTGGATTCTATGCCGACCCAAATGTCATTTACGGGAAAGGCGAATATGGTTACCCGAAATCACTTTACGAATGGTCGGTTGTTAACATGAAGTATCAACCAAATTAATCATCGTTTGATACCCATTAAAAAAGGAGTGCGGAACAGCACTCCTTTTTTCGTCTAGCGAACACGAGCTATTTCGTGTAGCGCATCACCCCTTCTTGCACGGCGGTCGCCACTAAGTGACCTTGCTGGTTGTATATTTCGCCACGGACCAACCCACGAGTATTGCTCGCCGTTGGGCTCTCTATCGCATATAGAAGCCATTCATCCATCTTAAACGGGCGATGGAACCAGATAGAGTGGTCAATGGTGGCCACTTGAAAGTTAGGCGTCATTAATGAGACTTCATGTGGATGCATTGCTGTTACAAGGAATCCCCAATCGGATGCGTAGGCCAGAAGGTACTGGTGAATTAGCTGATTCTCTGGCATTTCACCATTAGCACGAATCCAAAGGTACTGTTTGGGTTCTGCTTTTTTGGGCTTCAAAGGGTTGATAACCGTAACGGGGCGAGTTTCGATTGGCTTTTCCCCGCAAAATGTTTTGCGTAAGCGTTTGGGTAGAAATTCTGCAATATGGCTTGCGAGCTCACTCTCTGAGGCAAAGTTTTCTGGACCAGGGATATCTGGCATTTCTTTTTGATGATCAAACCCAGGTTGATCGCCATGGTAGGATGCGGTTAGGTAAAAAATAGGGCGTCCATTTTGAATTGCCTTTACGCGTCTAGTGCTAAAGCTACGGCCATCTCTCAGATTTTCTACGTCATAAATAATAGGTTTTTCTGGATCGCCAGGGTACAAAAAATAGCTATGGAAGGAGTGTACCGTGCGTGTTTCTTCAACGGTGTAGCGCGCAGCAGAAAGTGCTTGCCCAATTACTTGACCGCCATAAACTTGAGGCAAACCTAGGTTTTCACTTTGGCCACGAAACAAGCCTTCTTCTAATTTTTCGAGTTGTAGTAGGCTGAGCAATTCTCGTAGTGGTTTACTCATTGTGTCTCCTCACCGTTGTCTTTCATTCCAAGTTACCTCAACAGCCTCACTCTTGTGAAGTGGCATAGTTAAGAACTATTGAGTAACTTAGAAATAGTATTGTTCCAATTATGAAACAAAATCAATTGTTTGATAAATTCTAACTCAGTCAAACTATTGTCAAATAAAGTGACAGGAAGCAGACAGTTTTATATTCCACACCTATAATTGTTTCGGTTTAATGCTCTTTTCGAGGAATATATGAAAAAAACACTACTACTTGTTACTTCTCTACTCTTTGGGGCTGCGTTAGTGGGTTGCCAAACTTCTCAAAATACAGAAATGGAATCTACAGAAGCGTCAATGAAGACGATTACAGGTACAGTGGCTTATCGCGAGCGGATTGCCTTGCCACCAAACGCAGTGGTTACTATTGCGTTAGAAGATGTGTCCTTGGCGGATGCGCCAGCAAAAGTGTTGGCGAAACAGACATTCGAAACAGAAGGTAAGCAAGTTCCTCTTTCTTTTGAGTTGAGTTACGACAGCAATGAAATCAAACCAAACCATCGTTACAGCGTTCGTGCTCGCATTGAGGTAGATGGAAAGCTGCGTTTTATCAGCGACACACATAACGGTGTTATTACAGATGAAGCACAAACTCACCAATTAGATATTCGTCTAGTTGGAACACGTTAATACGACGTACTGAGAACAAAAAATGGCAGCTTAAGGCTGCCATTTGTATTTTTTAAGTGAAGTTTTGCCAACTTCCGATACTTCAATCCCTTCTGCTTCTAATTTCTTTTTTTGTCGCTCTAAGTCTCTGCCTTTTAAAGATATTTTTCCTTGGCTATTTACCACTCTAAACCAGGGGAGTTTACTGCCTTCTGGTAAGTTGCCCAGTGCTTTACCAACATGTCTCGCATAGCCCGGATAACCGGCCATTTTGGCAATTTCCCCATAGGTGGAGACTTTTCCTTTTGGAATTTGGTGAATTACAGCAAAGATTTGCGCTAAAAATTGGTCCATACTCAAAAGTGTCTATTTTGGGTTACTAAGGAATGGTAAACCATTGGACTTGTATATTGCTAACGGTTCTTAACCCTTGTGTTGCCAGCGACTCACTTTGAAGAATTACATTTTCTGTTCTTTAGTGTCGTTGGTTGATGAGCCTTAAACAGCATGAAGCAAACGCAAGCTAAGCTTGAATCTAGACCCTCTCAACGACTTTCAATCCCAGTTTTTGCCGTTGAGTTACCAAGTAGGTGGGGAAGCCAGGAGGCGCTATGATTTTATCGACACTTCAATTTTTCGTTACGACCTTACTCGCTGTTGTCTGTGTTCGGGCGATGAGTTTGAGCGAGGGTGACATTCCCGTTCTTGCACTTATGATCCCCGCGCTGTGGGTTCTGCCACAAGGTGGGTTCGCTGGCTTAGTATTGCTGGGCGCGATGATGGCTTTTGGTGCGACACTCTCAATGCAGCCAATTGCTTTGTCGGTTGGTGTTTTGATCCTTTTCCCACTTTTAATGGTGGTATTTTCTCGTAGAAGCTCTTTAGGTGTGTTGCTCACCGCTGGTCTTATTGTACTTACACTGCAAGTTGGTCTTATGGTCACACAGCAAGGCGGTAAGCTGGATGGTTCTGCTTGGGTTACAGTGGTTCAAACCATTGCGGTTATGGCGATGTGGTGGTCGGCTGCGCATTGGACGCCATCCAATAAACACAGCTGGTGGCCGTTGTTTTTGTTGCTCCCATTGTGGATTGCAGGCCTACCGTACGCCGTTCTTATGGCGTTAAGTTTGACGGGAATGTTAGCGTCAATGGAAGCACTTGCGAAGCTTCAACATACCATTCGTTGGAGCAAATTATTATGTTGGACATTGCCGACTGTGGGTTTTGCCGCTTTAGTCGTCAGCCCGACCACGGATGTGCCAAACCCTGTTTTCGTGGTTTGGATCTGTTTGTTAGGGACGGCTTGGATGACTGACTATATTTTACGTAGCAGCGATGAACAGGCTGAATTATGAGTTTTTAGTCAGGTAAAAAGTGACATGTGCGGCAGAGTATCGAATTGGTTGTGGAACAAAATGGAGATTAGTATATGTTCTTCATTTCATATTTACTACACTTCCAATAATAATAACCACAATATAAGTGGTTGATTTAAGATAAGTTTGTCATGACAACTTTTGCTCGAACACTGTTGCTTTTTGCATGTTGCCTCTTGAGTTTGAATGTAAAAGCCGAAGCCCCTTTAATTGCTCATTATAAAGTCGCGACTGAAGCGGATGATGTCGTCACTCGTGTTCTTTTCAATGCTGCTTCAAAGGAGTTTGGCTTTACCGTTCAATACGTGAACTACTCCAGCTTTGATGCCATTCTAAATTCAGTAGCGAATGGGGAAGCGGACTTTGCTGCGAATATCACTTACACACAAGAACGTGCTCAACGTTTTAGTTATTCCCGCCCAACAAATATCGAATATACCTACCTCTTTGGTTTAAAAGATTCGACGTTGAGTGACATTTCGCGTGTTGGCGTCCCCAAAGATACAGTTTATGCCCAATTACTTAAACAACACTACCCTGAGCTAGAACAGATCTCTTATCAAGGTCACGAACAAGCAGTAACACTGCTACGTTCAGGTGCTGTGGATGGCGTTGTCGATGCCATTAACCAGCTCAAGCCGATGCTGATGGAGGGGTTTGACGCCAAGATGCTCAATGATCAGATTTCGATAAAGCCCGTATCCATCATCAGTAAAAAAGATCATCATCTTGAAGAGTTGGACACGTTCGCTACGTTTATTCACGGGGAAGCGGTGCAAAAGCAGCTTCGCGAAGAAATTTCCCAGTATCAATTTGAATTAAGGCGAGCAGCGTTGCGTGATTCTATTCGTTTATTACCCCTTGATTTTAATGAACCAATACGGATTAAGCTCGAATCTATCTTTCCATATGTTGTATACAACGCAGATGGTAGTGTCGAAGGGATGACGGCTGATGTAGTCCTGAGAAGCTGTGAGATCTTGGCTTTAAACTGCTTGATCATTAGTGAGCCTGGTGAAAGCTGGGGTTCTATGTACCATGAGTTTATCCAAGGTAATTTCGAAATTTTGGCGCCGTTAACGGTCAGCCGTGAGCGGCGCGCATTTAGCTACTTTCCAAAGCCCCATTACGCGCCAGCATCGGTGATGGTCAAGCGTTTAGGTTACAAACCGAGCACATACTCTCATGTTTCACAGTTGATATCTGAGCGGATTGGCGTAGTTAAGGATGACTTTTTCGATCAAATGATGACGCAACTGTTACCGCTAAAAGAACTCAAATGTTATCGTACCCAACAAGAGCTCATTCAGGGGCTACTAAATGAAGAAGTCGATTACATTCCGATGGATACGGCGATGCTCAATCATTTTTTACGTCTCAGTGAATTGGTTCCGATAGAGCAGGATACCGCTATTGGCGAGTTTTATGAGTCACAACTCTCTGTTGGATTGGTCGCGAATGAAAAAGGAGCCATGCTTGCGCCTTTCTTCAGTCGAGCGATAGCGATGTTAGAAGTTGATAAGATCATTGCTCAGTACGATGTACGCCCAGACTGGCGTACCGCACTTGAATATGAGATTCGATTAGCGACGCAAACACAAGCTGTGTTTATCTTTGTATTATTGTTTGCTATTTGTGTTTCGCTTTATCTTTACCGTCAATCGAACACTGACAACTTAACAGGGTTAAGGAATCGTCGTGCGTTGCAAGTAAAGTATCGAAAAGGAGTAAACAAAGATCTATCCATACTTTACTTAGACATTAATCATTTCAAACGAATCAATGACACTTATGGTCATCGCGCTGGGGACGAAGTTTTACAACTACTGGCGCTAAAAATTCATTATGTCTGGTCGGGAAGATGTTATCGAATTGGAGGGGATGAGTTCATATTACTGGGTTATCCTACGCAAGCCGAGTTAACTAGAGCAATGAGAGAGCTCAGTAGAATCGATGTGAAAGGCAAATTATGTAGTGATTTGGAGTCTATAAGTATCTCTATTGGTTTCTCTGCAAAAAGGGAACGGCACATGAGCTTAGAGCAAGCGATGCATTTGGCTGATGAAGACATGTACATGAGTAAGCAGTCCTCACGGCACGACTCCTCTTATCGTGACTGCACGGTTTCATCATAAAGGAATGAATTGATCGAGTTTTGTTCAAACGGTAATGAAATGATGAAATTCAAGGTTTTTGCTCTTGCATTATGAGAGCTGATACTGAATAATCGCCCCATCGATTGAGGCAAGACCTCTCGAAAAGAATTATGGGGCTCTGGTCCTCTCGCAACAATAGCTCGTGAACTCGGTCAGGTCCGGAAGGAAGCAGCCGCAGCGTGTGACTTGTGTGCCGGGATGTGGCTGGGGTCCCACCCTTTGAAAGCCCTGCGTTATCGCAGGGCTTTTTTCGTTTTTGAGCCTTCTTTTATTTTGGCTACGCTTGGTGTTCAACGTCTTCTGATGATCAAGCTTCTTGAGGTTATTTAGGTATAATTTATAATCTCATCCGCTCGATACCGAACTTTCGTGAAGATTGTTTAGGGTACACTCGCCGAATAACCATTTTCACCTGGGATACTTTAATGATTTCAAAAAACCAATTAAAACTGCTTCGTGCTTTAGGTCAAAAGAAACAGCGTAAAGCGCATGGCTTATTCCTAGTTCAGGGTGAAAAGAACGTACTAGAGCTAGCAAGTAGTTCATTGAAGGTGAAGCAGGTTTTTGCAACAGCGGCATTTCTCGAACAAAATGCTGGTACGCTAAATCGTTTTGATTGTGTTGAAGCATCGCTTGATGAATTGACCAAAGCGAGCACGCTTGTGAGCAATAATGCGGCCATTGCTGTGGTTGAAATTCCGAGTGTAAAAGAGCCTCAAGCGAAAGGCTTGATGATTGCGCTAGATGGTGTATCCGACCCTGGTAATCTAGGTACGATTATTCGTGTTGCAGACTGGTATGGCATCAAGCACATTATTGCGAGTACAGATTGTGCTGATCCTTATAATCCTAAAACGATCAGTGCGACCATGGGCAGCTTTGGCCGCGTACAAGTGAGTTTGGTGGATTTGCCAAGTTACTTGGAACACGCCAAATTGCCAGTATATGGCGCGTTTTTGGAAGGAGAGAGCGTTCATAAAACGGATTTCGCTGCTGAAGGTATTTTGTTGATGGGCAGCGAATCTCATGGTGTGCGTGAAGCCGCAGCAAAATTCGTGACAGATAAGATCACGATTCCGGCGTTTGGCGGTGCCGAATCACTGAATGTCGCGATGGCGACTGGCATTATTTTAGACAACATGCGCCGCCAACATAGCTAACGCAACAATTACATAATAACAAAGCCAGTCAATTGACTGGCTTTGTTGTATTTTGCCTAGAAAAATCAGCCTGGCTGAATCTTGCGTTTAACGAAATACAGTGAATGTTGTTCGGTGAGTTAATTTTGTTTTAGTTCAATAGGCTGTGCCTATAAATAAAATTACTCCTTTCCATTTAGTAAAATCAGGAAATTAGGCGACACTTATCTAAAGGCCGCAATAAAATGCCCTTAAGGAGATAAGAATGCATTCATTAAAAGTAAAAGATTACATGACGTTGCAAGCGGTGACTTTCACGAAAGATATGTCACTTTCGGCAGCTTTAAACAAAGTAATGCAAAGTGTCACACTAGGTGGCCCTGTCATTGATGAAAATGAAAAAGTGGTTGGGTTTTTATCGGAGCAAGACTTATTAGATAAGTTGGTGAAAGCAAGTTATCACTGCCAAGATACACATACGGTACAAGAGTGTATGCATGATGATGTCTTATCTGTTTCTCCAGAAATGTCAGTAATTGAACTGGCTGACATGATGAAAGTTGGAAAGCCGAAAATGTATCCAGTGGTGGATGGCAAAGGTAAGTTGGTTGGTGTTATCACAAGAAGAGACGTGCTGCGTGCCATAGGAATGACATTAAATGAGTGCTTTAAGCATCCCGTTTAACCTCTCTGTTTAAACTTTACGGAATATTGCTTTTAAACTGGTTTGGAAAGACGCTTCGGCGTCTTTTTTATTTTCTATCGCCGAACTGTACAAATTTATCTTGACCTTGGAGCTTACTCTAAGGTTTATCCTTAGCAATAGGTAAATCACCGATACCAATAAGGAAAAAATTATGTGTACAAAACATCAAGGTTGCCAATCTAGCAAAATCAAAACTGCGGTGCCGCTTGGTGCAAGCGAGTCATGCTGTGCGCCAGTAAAATCTTCGCTCAATATCTCTCAGGCCAGTGTTGATGTTTCTGAAAGCTCTTGCTGTAGTGGAGGAGGCTGCAGCGTTGACACAGGCGAGGAAGACGATCCCACAAGGGAGAGTAATTCCTCCGTTCGGAACGCTTGGCTTGTGTCAGGTATGGATTGCCCATCTTGTGCGCAAAAGCTTGAGAAAGCCATTACGTCTTTACAAGGCGTCAGCCAAGCCAAGGTTTTGTTTGCAACAGAAAAACTGGTCGTCGATTTTGATGGTCTAGAGCTGATAGCTACGATAGAGCAGACAGCCCAAAAAACGGGTTTCCCGCTCTCTTCACTTGATGCTCCAAAACCAAGCACTACAAAGAAAGGCTGGCTTGGCGTCATAAGAGACAACATCCAAATTCTCTCGATTGCTGGTGCAATGGCTAGTGCGGCAGTAATTTCTAAGATCGACCCTCAAATAAGCGCTTGGTTATTCACTTTGACGTGTTTACTTGGTTTATACCCAATCGCGCTCAAAGCATTTAAGTTGGCGCGTAGCGGTACGCCTTTTGCGATTGAAACGTTAATGAGTGTAGCGGCGCTCGGCGCTTTATATTTAGGTGAAACCGCCGAAGCCGCAATGGTGTTATTGCTTTTCCTTATTGGTGAAAAGTTAGAAGCATATGCATCATCTCGCGCGCGAAGCGGTGTCCAGGCGTTAATGGACTTAGTCCCAGAAAATTCAATTTTAATTATTGATGGAGAGCGTAAAGAAGTACCAGCTGCTCAGCTTAAACCAGGGGATATCATAGAAGTCGCACCTGGAGGTCGTTTGCCTGCCGACGGTGTTTTGCAAGATGCGCTTGGGAGTTTTGACGAAAGTGCGTTAACGGGAGAATCTGTTCCCGTTGAACATCAAACCGGTGGCAAAGTGATGGCCGGGGCTGTGGTTGTCGATAAAGTGGTTCGCTTACAGGTGACTTCCCGTCAGGGCGAGAATGCGATAGACCGAATTCTTCATTTGATTGAAGAAGCCGAATCTCGTAAGGCACCATTAGAACGCTTTCTTGATAAATTTAGCCGTTGGTATACGCCGCTAATGATGCTGGTGTCTCTGATGGTTATCGTTACGCCGCCATTACTATTTGCCCAACCGTGGGAAACGTGGATCTATCGAGGACTCGCCCTTCTGTTGATTGCTTGTCCATGTGCATTAGTAATTTCAACGCCGGCGGCGATCACTTCTGGCTTGGCGGCAGCTGCTAAGCGGGGCGCATTGATCAAAGGTGGTGCGGCGCTTGAGTTGCTTGGCAAGGTTGAGTCTGTCGCATTTGATAAAACTGGGACACTGACGCAAGGTAAACCAGAAGTGACTGACGTCTTTGCTTTTGATATGGATGAAGACAAGTTACTTAGCCTAACTGCGTCAATCGAGGTTGGTTCAAGTCATCCTCTAGCGGTTTCTTTAGTTACCAAAGTGCAAGAGCAGGGGCTTACTATTCCTGAAGCGTTGGATAAAACCGCGCAAGTAGGCTCTGGTGTCACTGGTTACGTCGATGGAAAAATGGTCCAAGTGGTCACGCCTTCAAAGGCAGACTTTCCACTTTCTCAAGAAGCCAAAGAGCAAGTGGTTACGTTGGAACAACAAGGTAAAACGGTTGTCATTGTTCGTTACGATGACGAGGTCATTGGCGTGATCGCATGGCAAGATACATTGCGCTCAGATGCCCAGCAAGCCATCGCAATGTTGAAGGAACTTGGGGTCACATCGGTGATGCTAACGGGTGACAACCCGAGAAGTGCAGAAGCAATGGCAAATAGAATAGGCTTGGATTATAAAGCGAGTTTGTTACCTGCAGACAAGGTGCATTACGTCGAGAAACTATCACAACAACATACCGTTGCGATGGTGGGAGACGGTATCAATGATGCTCCAGCCATGAAAGCTTCGAGCATTGGTATTGCGATGGGAGGCGGTACGGATGTTGCGCTCGAGACTGCTGATGCGGCGTTAACACACAACCGGTTGATTGAGCTACCTGCCATGATAGAACTGTCGCGTGCGACGCTAAGTAACATTCGTCAGAATGTCGCGTTAGCGCTAGGTTTGAAAGGTGTATTCTTAGTGACAAGTTTACTTGGGGTTACTGGGTTGTGGGTTGCAGTATTAGCTGACAGTGGTGCAACAGCACTGGTGACATTGAATGCGTTGAGATTACTTCGTTTTGAGTCCAAACAGATCAAATAACTGACCTAACCAATGATCCCACTCATTAATAGCCCGAGGCATTCGTGTATCGGGCTTTTTTTAACCGTATTCACCTGATGCGATCAGACGTTTTTCTCGTCCTTGAAATCACGCATTGCTATGCAACAAAATGATCTAACGCCCCTTAAAGTGTGATCGATACCAGTTTTGTTTGAAATTTCATTTTCATTACATTTTGTCATTGTGATTGTGATCACTCTATGTTGGTGAAAGGTTCGCTACAGTGCATCTGTACCCAATAACTGATTAATGAGCTTATTGTTCATAAAATAAGCCACAATAAGGAGCGACTTATGTCTCAAGCTGTATTCCATTTAGGTGTTACTGAAGCTGATCTTAATGGTGCGACTCTAGCGATCATTCCTGGTGACCCAGCGCGTGTTCAAAAAATCGCAGAACAAATGGAAAATCCAGTATTTCTAGCAAGCCATCGTGAATACACGCTATACCGTGCAGAGCTAGACGGTAAACCTGTTGTGGTTTGTTCTACAGGTATTGGTGGTCCTTCTACCTCTATCGCAGTTGAGGAATTGGCACAGCTTGGTGTTCGCACTTTCCTACGTGTTGGTACAACGGGTGCAATTCAACCGCATGTAAACGTGGGTGACATGATCGTAACGACGGGGTCAGTTCGTCTTGACGGTGCGAGCCTACACTTTGCTCCTATGGAATTCCCAGCAGTTGCTGACTTTGAAGTAGCAACCGCAATGAAAGCAGCGGTAGAAGAGTCTGGCGCTACAGTTCACATGGGTGTGACTGCATCAAGCGACACGTTCTACCCTGGTCAAGAACGTTACGATACGTTCTCTGGTCGTGTTGTTAAGCGTTTCCAAGGCTCTATGCAAGAATGGCAAGACATGGGCGTACTTAACTTCGAGATGGAGTCTGCAACACTGCTAACAATGTGTGCGAGCTCTGGTTTAAAAGCGGGTTGTGTGGCTGGTGTTATCATCAACCGTACACAAAAAGAGATTCCAGATCATTCAACTCTGAAAGAAACGGAAGCGCGTTCAATTAAAGTGGTTGTAGAAGCAGCGCGTAAAATGCTTTAAGCCGCTATAGTTGGCATTTAAACAAACAGAAAAAACCAGAGGCTAACCTCTGGTTTTTTTCTACTTATAGAAATGCGTACAGCTAAAATTTAGGTATAAAAAAAGCAGCATTAATGCTGCTTTTTATCGTTGTGAATTTTAGCTTTTCTTAATGGCACTATATCTCGTCTGAACCGCCCGCGTCTTTAAACCAAGCCGTTAAGTGCGTTCTTAAATCTTTAAGCTCATCAGGGCCAATCAGGGCTAGCCCTAAGTCTTCAGCACGAGTAATGTCATTGTGACGAAGAGGACGGAAGCTCACCAACATTGCGCGCGCTTGTAAGCCACCTAATAGATCGCGAAGCGATTCTAACTTATATAAAGTATCGTCGCCGTCATCTCTCATGCCTTTGGTTTTGCACTCGATGATGTGCAGCTTGTTGTTTACAACTGTTGCGACATCTAACTCATTGCGTACTTCACTTTCACCAAGTTTACGATAAACCTGAACATTTAACGATCGATCTTGGATCGTCGGCATGGTGTCTTGGATTTGCTTCACGGTGCTGTGAACCAAAGTTTCTAACCACTCACCGTTTGAAAAGCGTCGAGCATCTTCATCTGCAAACGTTAAAACGCCATTCTCATAGGTGGCGATTTCTGCTTCTACTAAATCTGAAAGCAACATGTTGAGCTCACGGTAGCCCTGCTGTTTTTCGGAGAGCTCGACATCAAGCTTTTGTTCTTTGCGGCATGTGGTTGCAAGGTAGTTAAGTGTTGCTAGACCTGGCCCAAGCTCAAGCGCATTTGAGGCCCATCGTTCACCAAGTTCATACAATTTTTTATCAAGAAGAGGTGGTAAATCAACGTGGTGAAACTCGCCGCGTGCACCAAAGATAGTGAGGTAATCTGCAATCGTAATGTGATCTTCGACTTGGGTATCTTCTTTGCCATCAGGGTATAACCAACAAAGCTTATCGCTACTAGGCTCAACCACAAAAATTGGCCAGCGATAGGTACGGAAAACTTCGTACACCGACAACAAGCGATGACGAAGACCACAGCTCGCGTTCAATTTTACATCTTCGCCGCGTTCATGAAGGTCTTTTGCCAGTTTTTGAATTGCTTGTTTGATCAGCGATGTATTAACAGCGGATGGAATTTCAAAAAATTCAGAAGTAATTTCTCGTTGATCTAAAACGGCACTCAGTCGGTCAAATATATCTAACTGGCTCTTGTCTCCGATGAAGACGATATGTGTGCTTAGCGTACGATTATCTAATAGAGGAGTGACCAATCTCACTGGGTCTTGGTCGATAATACCAACATGAACAGCCATAGATTTTCCTTTTTATGAGGCCGCTCGAAAAGAGTTGTGCAAGGGGATGAGCTGGCCTTATTTATCATATGTAGACATGGCCGACAAAAAACAAGGGCGACTTAACAAAAAGTCGCCCTTATACAGTTGATTGCACTAATTAATGCTCTTAGTTATAAAGTATTTATAACTTAAAGCGGTGGACCAATTCATTTTGCTGATGAGCCAAGTGGGTCAGTGATTCACTGGTTTGTGCGATACTCGACATGGCTTGGAAACTTTCATCGGCGATACTGTTGATATCTTCAATGCTGCGAGCAATGTCTGTTGATGTTTCACTTTGCTCTGCTGCTGCTTGTGAAATGTGCGTACTCATTTGGCTGATTTCGATGATTAGCGCCTGGATCTCTTCCATTGAGCTGTTCGCTTTTGATGCTTGCTCAACCGACATCTCCATATCGCTCATACAGCTTTGTATGACTTGGTTCGCCGATTGCGAGCTAGCTTGCAGATTACTGATCATGGATTCAATTTCAGTGGTTGATTGAGTCGTTCTTGATGCGAGTACTCGTACTTCATCTGCCACTACCGCGAAGCCGCGACCTTGTTCACCAGCGCGAGCCGCTTCAATTGCCGCGTTCAATGCCAGTAGGTTGGTTTGCTCCGCAATGTTGCGGATCACATCAAGGATAGATCCAATTTGACCACTCATCTTTTGTAGCTCAGAAACTGCGGAAACCGATTCGTTCAAACGTGTTTCTAGTTGATTAATGGTTGAGATGTTACTGCTCATAACATTTCTGCCTTCTTCAGAGGCAGATTCGACGCGTTGCACCATTTCTAGCGAGCCTTGCGCACTTTGCGCGACTTCTTGCACTGAATGAGACATTTCTGTCATCGCAGTAGCGACGTTTGCCGTTTGTTCGCGTTGAGAGCTCAATTTAATTTGTGCTTGCGAAGAGGTGCGTTCGTTGGTTGTCGCGGTTGACGATAGGTTTTCTGACGCTTCGTTGAGTTTCACCAAGATCTCGTGAAGGTTGTCGGCGAGTGAGTTAATGTGTCCACTCACACGGCTGAATTCGTTGTTATAGCGAATATCGATACGCTGTGTCATATCACCTTCAGTCAGGCTTTCTAACACTTTTAGAATACGAGTCAACGGTTCGCGAACGCTTTGTGCGATGTGGTAGCCAATCGCTGTCGCGAGTAAAACGACAATAACGCCAATGATGATGGCTTTCGTTACACCCGCCGAATATATGTCACCTGCGTCTGCCAATGATTCATTGAGCTTATCTGTTGCGGTTGTCGTGAATTGCTCAAGAATCGCCATGGTTGAATCCACTTTATTTGCTAGGTTGGCGATATTGTTATACAAAGCGGCGCGAGCATTGAGGTAATTATTATGTTGGTCTAGCACACCGCCACGCATACCAACGTCACGAGTAAATTGCTCTACAGATTCGCCAAATGCTTTTTCTAGCTCAGGAAGCTGAGTCACCAACCCGCGGAATGCGTAATTCAAGTGTGTTACTGCTTTGCGGTTTTTAGCCACGGCTTGCGTAACAAACTCAGGGTTGGAACTGGCGAGGGCATCAGAAGTAATCACTTCGGCATCTTTTAACTTGATAAAGTAGCTCTTTGCCATGACTTTGACAGAAATGCTGGTTTGATCTGCCACATATTCTTTAAGACCAACCGACAGTTCGGTATTCAGTTTTTGGAAGCGGCGTGAGGATTTTTGCACTTCTTCTTGAGCCGCGAACATTGCTTCGTAGTTGTCCATGGCCTCTAGAGCTTCTGTAAAATAGCTCTGCTCTAACGTTTTTAACTCTGAAAACGGTTCGGCAAGAGAAGGGTAGATTTGGCTTGCGGTTTTCAGTTGAGCCAATGTGGATTCGAAGCGCTGTTGAGATCTAGCAAATTCCTGACGCATTTCATCCATGCGTTGTTTATTCTCTGTCGTCAGGAAGTCTTTAAATGATTTGTCGGCAGAAAGCAGCTCAACACTGGTTTGATTAGATAACGATACCAACGGTAGGGATGATTTAGAAACCGTGCCAAATTTTCCGTGAATATCACTCATTCCTCCCATCATAATGGCAATTGTGACGGCAAATAGGATGATGATCAGTGCAAAGCCGGCATACATCCTTTTAATAACTGAACCTCGCATAAGTGAGCTTCCTCTCCCAAAAATAGACAAGCTACCCAAGTATTTTTGAATTTACTTGGGTATAAAAATAATAATTGTCTTAAAAAAGTAACAAAATTCATTGGATTGTATTCAGTTTGTGATGCGCATTTTATGACGCACACGACAAAAAAAGCTTCGTTAATTAGCATTTGATTAATAATGTTAAGTGAACACTGTTTTTATTGAGCTCCGCTTTTGGTTGGCGCATACTAATTGGGGTCTAATTACGTTTATAAAATGGAGTCCTCATGGCGGAAGAAACGATCTTTAGTAAAATTATTCGCAAGGAAATCCCTGCCGATATCCTTTATCAAGATGATTTGGTGACTGCGTTTCGCGACATTAACCCTCGCACACCAAGCCATATTCTCATTATTCCGAATAAACTGATCCCAACAACGAATGATGTAGAAGCTGAAGATGAAGCAATGATGGGGCGTTTGTTCACTGTTGCTAGAAAGTTGGCGAAAGAAGAAGGTATTGCTGAAGACGGCTATCGCCTGATCGTTAATTGTAATCCACATGGTGGCCAAGAGGTTTACCATATTCACATGCACCTACTAGGCGGCCGCCCTCTAGGTCCAATGGTATTGAGCTAAGCTTTTAAAAGTGGGTGGCGATTCACCCACTTCTTTTTCCTGTCGAATGACACATTTGTGGAGATAAATGTGAAACTAGGTGTAAAGCTGTTAGGGCTGATGAGCTGGGCTTTAATGGCCTCTGGCTGCGCGAATTTATCTGCGGGCAATCTGTTTAGTCATTACAGCAACCAGAATCAAGAAGTTTATCAAGCCGTTGTTGCAGGGGAATATGCCAAAGCAAAACAACTTCAATCAAGTGAAGTGGGTGGCGAGATACTTGGCAATTTTGAAAAAGGTCGCATCTCTTTTCTTGCTGAAGATTACCCAACAAGTTTGAATGCGCTAGAAAGCAGCGATCGTGCTGTACGTGTTCAACAAGATCGTGCGACGATATCTGTGTCAGACACGGCAACGAGCGTCGGCTCTCTCGCAGTGAACGACAATCTCCAAGACTATCATCCCGCCGATTACGAACTTGGCTTTTTGCACCTGTATCTAGGACTAAATTACTTACAGAAAAACGATTTAGAAGGGGCACTAGTTGAAGTGCGTCGAGCTAATCAAGTTCAGGAAGCAGCAAGAAAGGCGCGTGAAAAAGAGCTAAAAGCAGCAGAGAAAGACCTTAACAAGCAAGGCATGTCTGCCAATTTAGGCAGTGTGTTAGCGAACTACCCTGATGCTGGTAAAAAACTAAGCGCGGTACAAAATGGTTATCTGTTCTATCTTTCTGGCTTGTTATATGAAGCGTCGCGAGACTTAAACAGTGCTTATGTTGATTACCGACGAGCACTCGCTGTAATGCCAGACAACAAGCAAGTTGTGGAAAGTACCTTATACGCTGCTAAGAAGCTGGGCATGCGTGAAGACTTGCGCATGCTAGAGAAGCGGTATGGCAAAGCACCTTCTGGATTAACTCAGTCACAAGGGCGAGTCATCGTTATTGATGAGCAGGGTGTTGTTGAGGCGATGAAAGGGTGGCGTATTGATTTACCGATTTACGACAGTCGCGATAATGGCGCGATTTATTCGTTGGCGCTTCCTTATTATCAGAACCGAGGTGCTCAACGTTTTAGCGATGTTGTTTTAAATGGTCAGGTATTGCCTTCCAGTACGCTGACTGATGTTAATGCGATGGCGCAAAACGATCTTAATGAACGTCTTACTACAATAGTGATCCGTCAAGCTCTTCGTGTTTGGGCAAAAGATCGAATCCGAAAAGAGGCGGCGAAAAAAGGCGATGATGTGGGCAACATACTTTTCAATGTATGGAACACATTGACCGAACAGCCAGATACAAGAAGTTGGCAAACATTGCCAGCGCAAGTGAAAACGGCTTCAAAAATCGTGAAACCGGGAACACAAAGTTTAAACTTGGGTGATCAAACCTATCAGTTTGAAGTGCCTGCACAGCAGACTACATTGGTATGGGTATCTCGTCAGGGAGCACACTCAACCGTGTGGCATAAACAGCTAGGGAGACTGTAATGAAAGCATGGCTTGTTTGTTTAGCAATGGCTATTGGTTTAGTTGGATGCGCCGAAAACACGGCTGGTATTCGAATTGATGGCCAAACGCAAAAAGTATTTTTTAATGATAACGTTTTAGGTAGTCGCTTATTAGTTGACAACATCACCACCACTTACGTTGATGATCGCCCACGAGGAGTCGTGCTGCTGAGTAGCAATTACAAAGGTGATCAGCACATTCTTTACCGATTTTATTGGTATGACAACAATGGTTTAGAAGTGAATACCAAACCTGGTCCGTGGCGAAAAATGATTGTGCGAGGATTTGAGCAAGTCACGTTATCTGAAGTTACTGTGAATCCAAATGGCACAAAATTCCGTGTGCAAATTAGAGAAGCACAAGACGATTAATCTTAACGGCTCTGCCGAAGCTGCCGCGCTAACGATGCGCTGGTATTGAAAAACTAAGGAACTCTCATGAAAAAAAGTATTATTGCTCTTTTAGGTCTTGCCGTCATTTTAGGTGGCTGTTCTAACAAAGTCTCTTACGGCGATGCGCAAGCAACAGAAACCACGACTATCGATTTTGGCTCAACAGATTTACAAAAAATCGCGGCTGAAATGGTGGATAGCATGATGATGTCGGGCTCTGTAGCAGCAATTACTCGTGACCAACGTCCTATCGTTTTTGTTGAGCGAATTAAGAACAAAACCAGTGAACATATTGACACTGAATCCATTACTGACACGATCTCTACTAAGATGTTGAACTCAGGTAAGTTCCGTTTTGTTGATATGGATCGTGTTGAGTCTGTGCGTGAACAACTTAACTTCCAAAACACGGATGAGCTTGTTAACCAAAGCACAGCTATCCAATTTGGTAAAATGGTTGGTGCTCAATACATGCTTTACGGCAACCTATCTAGCATTGTGAAAAATGCAGGTAGCGATAAAGATGTATACTACAAGATGACCATGCGCCTAATGGACCTAGAAACAGGTTTGATTGAGTGGGCGGATGAAACTGAAATTCGTAAAGCGCAATCTAAGAGCCTATTCGGTCTTTAATCGAACAGGGTGGAGAAGTCATCAATGGCATGGTTTTCTTGGCAACAAGCAAAACAGTTAGATCCGAGTCTTAACGCTCTCGATGGCTTCTTTACGGAGCCTCCGGTAAAAGTACAAACTGTTACCGGGGGGCTCACCAACCGTTGTTGGCGGTTGGAATCTTCTCAAGGCCTTGCATACATCTGGCGACCGACCAGTCATGTCTGCAAGGCTTTTTCAATTTCTCGTCACAGTGAATATCAAGTGCTGAATGCAGTCTCTTCATTGGAAATTGGCCCCAAGCCAGTTTTTATTCATGAGCAAGGGTTGCTGGTGGAATGGATAGAAGGAGAGGCACTGACGGAGTCAGGCTTAGCACTAAGCGATTTATTATCCATTGCGGCGAAGATTCATCAATATCCGATAAGCGCAATTCCTTTGGTTCCATTTTCATATATTTCTCGCATCGATCATTATTGGCTTGAGCTTGATGGTCAGTATGTGGGTACGGAGTTTGAGGCTTTGTACATGAAGTGGCGCACGGAACCGAACGTTGCACCTGTTCCGCTTGCCCTATGTCACTTCGATTTGGGGTGTTACAACCTAGTGCGAGGGGAGAGTGGGGTGAAAGTCATTGATTGGGAGTATGCCGGGATTGCTGACCCTAGGCTTGATTTGACCTTAACTATTCAGGTCGCGAATGCGCCTGTGGAAGAAGCGGTAAAGCAGTATTGCCAAATTCGAGGTATCGAAGATGTGTCTCTTTGGCTGAGAGGTGTACACGCTTGGCAACCAAGAACCTTGGTGATGGCGATGCTCTGGTATCTACTTGCCTATAAATTGTGGGGAACTGAACAATACTTAAACAGTGCGTATGAGTTGAAAGGCTCATTGTGTATGGAAGATCACTGTTTTGAGAACTCGTGATATTTTCCCCTTTAACAGTAAGGAAATAGTGGTAGTTTTAATAAAAGTACCAGATACACACAGGGAGAGGTACACATGATTATTTACTTACACGGCTTTGACAGTACAAGCCCGGGTAACCACGAAAAAGTTCTTCAACTGCAATTTATCGACGACGACGTTCGTTTTATCAATTACAGCACCCTTCACCCAAAGCACGACATGCAACACTTGTTAAAAGAAGTGTCTAAAGTTATCGATCAATCTGATGACCCAAACCCGTTAATCTGTGGGGTTGGTTTAGGTGGTTACTGGTCTGAGCGAATTGGTTTTCTATGCGGTATCAAGCAAGTGATGTTCAACCCGAACTTGCACCCAGAAAAAACGATGGCTGGTCGAATCGATCGCCCAGAAGAGTACGAAGATATCGCAACAAAATGTGTTGATCAGTTCCGAGCGAAAAATCAAGCTCACTGCTTAGTGATTCTCTCTAAAGATGATGAAGTGCATGACAACTCGAAAACGGCAGCTGAGCTAGAAAAACACTATCAAATCATTTGGGATGAAACTCAGTCTCATAAGTTCAAAAAAATCTCTCATCATTTACAAGCGATAAAGGCATTTAAAAATACTTATTAATGTTGAGTGTAGACAGTAAAGCGGCGTTTTTATCGGCTGCTTTGCTGCGATTCCTTCTCTTGAGTATGCCGAGCCACTGTCTCTTTGAAAGGCACATTTTCTTGGTTTAACGCTTTGAATATTGTGTTCTCCTTACCGTTTTCTTACTTCCCTCCTATGTAGCACGAACACCTTGTTGTAGAGTAGTCGAAAAGTAGTCAATCCGTACTCGTTACACGGATTTTGGTTGCCTTCAAAGTTGGTCTCTATATAATGAACCGGACTAAAATAATTTGATAAATATCAAAAAAAATTGAGAGCGAGTAATAAACTTGCCCAAAAATTCTGGCGTCGTATGCGTACCAGATAAACGTGCCAAACCCTGACAAGTCATTGATAGATAAAGAATCAAGGTGAGTGGCAGTTTTTTAATCCAAGTAATTGAGACACCTCTAAGAACCAAGAATTCATCGGTTGGATGGATGCCACAAATGTTTGTGAGTCATGCATCGAGCTGAACCCCATATATTCATTTTTGTAGAGGAAAATCATTGTGACACGCATTATCGTTGTAGGCGGCGGTGCAGGTGGTCTTGAGTTGGCAACTAAGCTTGGTCGAACTCTAGGTCGCAAAAACCGTGCGCAAATTACGCTAGTCGATCGAAAAGCGAGCCACTTGTGGAAGCCATTATTGCATGAGGTTGCTACAGGTTCTTTGGACGAAGGAGTAGATGCACTGAGCTATCGAGCTCATGCAAAAAACCACAGCTTCGACTTCCAAATGGGTAGTCTTCAAGACATCGACCGTGAACGTAAAGTGATCATCTTAAGTGAGCTTAAAGACGAACACGGTGAACTTCTTATGCCAAGCCGTGAGCTAGAATACGACATTCTAGTGATGGCAATTGGCTCGACATCAAACGACTTCAACACGCCTGGCGTTCGTGAAAACTGTATTTTCCTAGACAGCCCTGAGCAAGCACACCGTTTCCGTACAGAAATGAACAACGAGTTCCTAAAGCTGCACGCGAAAAACGGTAACGGTACGGTCGATATTGCGATTGTTGGTGCTGGTGCAACTGGCGTTGAACTATCAGCTGAGTTACATAATGCTGTTAAAGAGCTGCGCACTTATGGCTTCGGTGATCTTGATTCTAGCAAGTTGAACGTCAATCTGATTGAAGCAGGTGAGCGTATTTTACCAGCGTTACCTCCACGTATTTCTTCTGCTGCTCATCAAGAGTTGGTGAAGTTGGGCGTAAACGTGCGCACCGCCACTATGGTGACTAAAGCTGAAAAAGATGGCCTTACTACAAAAGATGGTGAGAAAATCCCAGCTCAAATCATGGTTTGGGCTGCAGGTATCAAAGCTCCAGACTTTATTAAAGATATCGCTGGCTTAGAAACGAACCGTATCAATCAGCTTGTAGTGAAAAACACACTACAGACAACACGAGATGATGACATCTTTGTTATTGGTGACTTAGCACAATGCACCCAGTCTGACGGTTCGTTCGTGCCGCCACGCGCTCAAGCTGCACACCAAATGGCAAGCCAGGCATTTAGTAACATCGTCGCGAAGATCAACGGGCGCGAGTTGAAAGACTATGTATATAAAGATCACGGTTCATTAGTGTCTCTAAGTCGCTTCTCAACCGTTGGTAGTCTGATGGGGAACCTAACTAAAGGGTCGATGATGGTAGAAGGCCGTATTGCTCGTGTCGTTTACATCTCATTGTATCGCATGCACCTAATGGCGTTGCATGGTGTATTCAAAACCGGTCTGATGATGCTCGTCGGCCGCATTAATCGCGTGCTGCGTCCAAACCTTAAGCTGCACTAAGGTTTTAAATCCACTCTGTGTGGATGTGTTGTATCTTAAAAAATGCAGAAGCCACCGCAAGTCGGTGGCTTTTTGTTTATGTTAGATCTGTCGGTAAAAGTGAGAACACAACGCCATCTTTAGGCTTACCCTGAAAAATAAACCGGTTTCTGGCGATGGCTTCTTTTTGTGCACCGACGGACTCAATTAAGGCTTGGCTAGCTTCGTTGTCGGGGTCACAAACAATCTCTAGTCGAGTTAAACTTAGCTTTGCGAAGCAGAATTCTGCTAAGGCTTTAACGGCTTCTTGGGCATAGCCTTGCCGTTGATAGCGGTCGGCAACCCAGTAACCAATACTCGCCATATTAAACGTATGATATAACTCATTAACCGCTGCCATTCCAACCAAAGTGTTACTTTGCCGCTCATAGATACCGAAACCAAAAGCCTCAGTTTTGACCCAGTTAAGACGGGTTGCCAACAGAAAGTCCTGCGCGGTTTTCAATGTGACGTTTTTATCACACCAGTCAAGCCATTGGTGCAGCGAAGGGGATTCTGCAAGTAATCGTTGTAGTGAATGTGCTTCTTCAGCAGGGATGAGCTTGAGCGCTAAGCGGGGCGCAATGATTTCAAAGTCTGGACTCATGAACTAATACGACTTCCATGTTGAGTGTAAGTAAATTGAAAGCTGTCTATTTATACTTGAACGCAGCTATTTTCCTTGCTCTGCGTTGGTTAGGAATAACTGAGGTATAGCAGATAAAAACAAAGCGCAGCTTTGCTGCGCTTTGTCGAACCGCTCGTGCTTATCGAACCCGACGAACTTGAATGATCATACCCATCAACGGGTTATCTAGGTAATGAGTCTCGCTGCTACGCATACGACGTTTTTGATCCATTCGATAACTCTTCAGGAATTTCTCTTCGGTTACTGTCGGCGATATTTCTGCCAAGTTACCTACTTGGACGTTACCATCTACTTCACCTAAGTCATCCGCCAATTGCTCAGTTGAGGTTGGTTCAAAACGCACCTCTCTAACACTTGGTTCGCGCAGATCTAGTGTTGTTTCGGCGAAGAGGTAATGCTGTACGTATATTTGGAATCGACCATCTAGTTCATATAAAGGGCCATTGACCGTCTCTTCACTGTAACCGTCGCTGGAAAATGTTTGATTGCCATTGATTGGGCGGCCATCTGCTTGATAAGAATCAGAGAAATCTCGCCCGCCAACGATGCGGAAAATTGGGGCGCTAGATTTACCTCGGTCACCTTGACGCCAGGCTACGTGTTTAAGCACTTTAAAGCCGGCATGATTATTTAGTGCCGCTTCTTGCGCGTTGAGACGGAAAGAAGAACTTGGCAAAAGTGTCACGCCTTTAGAGCGGCGGTAGGATTCACTCTCTAGGCTACCGACATTTTCCATATCGATTTTTGGCAGTTGATTCGGCCAAGATTCTGTTGTGCTTTCAGCGTCGACTGCTCGCTTGAAAATGATCACTTCAATATCAAATTGGCGCTGTGCCCAAGAGGGCATTGAGACACATAGAAGCAATAACGGGATCAGTATTCTCATTCGACTATTAGCTCGTTGGTAATAAATTCTGTTTAAAATCATTCAGTAAGTCTTGAACAAACTGAATGCGTTTACGTCGGTCCACCAATGGTACGCTAAACTTGAACTTAGTTGGACCTTCCATTGCAAATTTTTGCGGCTGTGATTGCAGCAGTTTAACTAAATACGCTGGATTTATGTCAGCATCAGGGTAAAACTCGATAAATCCACCTTTATCATGGGCTTCTATCTTTTTCGCTTTTAAACTACCAGCCGAAATTTTCAATTCTGAGACGGCAAGTAAGTTCTTTGTTGCGTCTGGAAGCAAACCAAAGCGATCAATCAGTTCCACTTTTAGCTCTGATAGTTCATCACTGCTTGTGACACTCGCAATGCGTTTGTACATCGACAGTCGTGTGTTTACATCCGGAATGTAATCATCTGGTAAGAGCGCTGGGATTCGCATTTCCACTTCAGTTTGCTCACGAAGCAGCTCATCCAAAGATGGCTCCTTGCCTTCTTTTAATGCTTGCACTGCTTGTTCCAGCATTTCCATATAAAGTGTAAAACCAACGGATTGAATTTGCCCACTTTGCTCATCACCAAGCAGCTCACCAGCACCACGGATTTCTAAATCGTGGGTTGCTAACGTAAAGCCAGCACCTAAGTCTTCCAGTGAAGCAATCGCATCAAGACGCTTGATGGCATCTTTGGTCATGGCTTTTGGATGTGGCGTTAATAAGTAAGCATAGGCTTGATGGTGCGAACGTCCAACACGGCCACGTAATTGATGCAACTGCGCCAAGCCAAGATTGTCCGCACGATCCATGATTATGGTATTCGCCGTTGGTACGTCGATACCGGTTTCGATGATGGTTGTACACACCAACACATTAAAGCGCTGATGGTAGAAGTCATTCATGATTCGCTCAAGTTCGCGCTCGCGCATTTGACCATGAGCCACGGTAATGCGTGCCTCTGGGATGAGCTTCTGTAAGTCTTCTGCCGTTTTTTCAATGGTTTCAACCTGATTGTGCAGGAAGTAAACCTGACCACCACGCATAATTTCACGCAGTACCGCTTCACGGACCACTGGCTCTTCTTTTTGTCGAACAAAGGTTTTAATGGCTAAACGGCGTGCAGGAGGTGTCGCGATGATCGACAGGTCTCGCATGCCACTCATTGCCATATTCAGTGTGCGTGGAATTGGTGTTGCGGTGAGGGTAAGAATGTCCACATCCGCACGCATTGCTTTGACTTTTTCTTTTTGACGAACCCCAAAGCGGTGTTCCTCATCAACGATCAACAAACCTAAATCTTTGAATTTAATGTCGCTCGAAAGCAGCTTATGCGTACCAACGACAATATCGACTTTACCATCGGCAACGTCTTGCAGAATGACTTTTTGTTCTTTGGCAGATTTAAAACGAGACAGTACTTCAACTCGGATTGGTAAGTTGGCAAAACGGTCACGGAAGTTTTCGAAATGCTGCTGAGCAAGTAAGGTTGTTGGTACGAGTACGGCGACCTGTTTACTATTATCCGTTGCGACAAATGCTGCGCGCATAGCGACTTCCGTTTTACCAAAGCCCACGTCACCACATACTAAGCGATCCATTGCTTTTGCCTGGCACATGTCTGCCAATACGGCATTGATGGCCATCGCTTGGTCATCTGTTTCTTCAAACGGGAATGTTGCTTTAAATGTTGCGTATTGCCCACGATCTAGCTCAAATTTGAAGCCCGGTTTTAATTCTCGTTTTGCATACACATCCAGCAATTCTGCCGCGACATCACGCACTTTTTCTGCCGCTTTACGACGTGCTTTTGCCCACGCTTCACCACCTAATTTATGCAGTGGCGCACTCTCTTCAGCGCCGCCAGAATAACGGCTGATAAGATTCAGTGATGAAACTGGCACGTAGAGCTTGGCATCGTTTTGATACTCAAGGGTGACGTATTCCGTTTTCATACCACCGGCTTCAAGTGTTTGTAAACCGATGTAGCGGCCAATACCGTGATCAATATGAACCACAGGTTGGCCGGGTTTTAGTTCGGCAAGGTGGCGAATAACGGTGTCACTGTTGACGGCTTTTTTATCTTTGCGGCGTCGCTGGATAACACGGTCACCGAGTAGATCACTTTCACAGATCAGAGCGAAGTTCAGCTCTTCGTGAATGAAACCATGCTCTGCTGCGCCTAAGACCAAGCTGAATCGATCACCCGAGTCTAGAGCTTGGTAAAGTGAGCCATGTACGACTGGCCGAACTTTGATGCCTTGCAACAGCTCCGTTAGTGCTTCACGACGACCTTCTGACTCTACCGAGAAAACGATTTTGCCGCTGAATTGCTCACTAAACTGACGAAGGCGCGAGAGCGGCTCTTTATTTTGTTGTTGAACGCCAAGCTCGGCTAACGATTGTACTGGTAGGTTTTGACGACCGGCACGCTTAACCACTTTATCTAGGCTCAATTGAGCGATAGGGAGCTGTTTTAGTTGACTGAAAAGTTCGTCTTTTTTCAACCAAAGCTGTTCAGGAGTCAAAAGAGGACGCAGCGGATCAACTTTTTTCTGGTCGTATCGATATTCGACATCGGTTAAGAAAGTATCGACCGCAGATTCGATATCACCATATGTGATGACTTGAGAGTCTTCTGGCAAATATTCAAATAAAGTCTCGGTATGGTCAAAAAACAGCGGCTGCCAATACTCAATACCAGCGGGCCACGTGCCTTTGGTCACTTGCATGTAGATTGATTCAGGCTCGCGGCGTGCGTCGAACTGGGTGCGCCAACGTGTACGGAAATCTTCAATCGCTTCTTTAGTGGTTGGGAACTCATGTGCAGGCAGCAATTGGATTTGCTGAATATCGTCGATAGAGCGTTGGTTCTCTGGATCAAACGTGCGAATGGTATCTATTTCATCATCAAAGAAGTCGATGCGGTACGGGTCATTGCTGCCCATAGGAAAGAGATCCAGAATAGACCCACGACTTGCATATTCACCTGGTCCAAATACTTGATCTACATGGCGGTAGCCAGAATTTTCAAGTTGTACACGTAACTTCTCTAGCGAGAGCCGATCACCAGTTTTCACCATTAAAGTGTGTTGCAACAGAAAATCACGTGGCGATTGGCGTTGCAATACTGTACTGACCGGGACGATGGTTATGCCATCACGTTGACTTGGCAGTTGGTATAGGCGAGCGATACGTTCAGAGATGATTTCTTGATGCGGAGAAAAGTTATCGTAAGGCAGCGTTTCCCAGTCGGGGAACAGGCTTACCGTTTGGTCGGTGAATTGCTCAATCTCTGCCTGAAGCTTTAAAGCGATTTGCGGGTCAGGCACAACGAGTAGCGAGTGACTCGAATGCTGCTTGGCTAGCTCTGCAATGGCTAGAGGTAGAGCTGCGCCCGGCAAATTACCTAGCTGTTTTTTGTCGCCACGCTCTGAAGGGTTGGTGACGGAAAGAATCGTTGCTTTTGTCATAGGAATTATTTTTTATCTCGCTCCATCGAGCGCTGACGTAAAAGTTTTTGTTGTTGATACAGTGCCGCCTTTATCAGTAAATCTTGATCAGATTCTCGGAGCATCTTGTATCTAAGCGTGATAATGAAATCTTGCTCTGAAGCATCACATTCTTCTACTTGAGCGTAACAGTAAATCGCCGCAGCAGGGTGATCGAGGAACAGTTTAACACGAACGAGTTGTTGAGTAGTTAACGCTGTATCTGAGCGGAAACTGAGTTGACTAGCACCAAACTGCGTCGTTTGATATCGAATGGAGGCGTCATCTTGTTGTGAAAGCATAAAGCTCAACAAGAGGTTAAGTTTCGCGTTTTGCGTATCAAGCAAGTTGATCACATGCTTTAACTCTTTGTTTTTCAGCTCTAGACGCGCGTTGTCTGCCAACATATCTAAGTGACTAAATTCACTGGCGACAATAAATGGTGCTGGAATTTCGGAGGCAAATGTTTCTTCATCTGGCAAAGCAAAGTCCGCACTCAACGTTTCGACGTTGATGGTGAGGTTATGATGGACGGTAAAGTATTCTTGCTCTGTCATATAGTCGATCCTTTTGCCAGTGAGCGCTCCCTGTTCACTCAACAAACAAAGAGAAATAGGGCACTGATTATCGCTAACTGAATGAAGTTATCAAGTTTAGCTGATTTGTCCTTGAACTTTTTGCCCTAAATACAGACTTATTGCATGTCGTTGACAAATTTAGCGATTCTCTTGTCTTCTTAATGAGAAGAGTAAGGTAAGATAATCCGCTAAAGCTTTATATCAAAACAACCAGTTGGTTTGTCTTATATGTATCATCCTATCTCATTGTTTATTGGCTTAAGGTATCTTCGGGGACGCTCTGGAGATAGGTTCAGCCGATTTGTTTCTTATATGTCGACGGCGGGTATTACGATCGGTGTAATGGCGTTGGTGACGGTTCTTTCTGTGATGAACGGGTTTGAATCGCAGTTAAAAGAACGCATTTTAGGTGTGCTACCTCATGCCGTTGTTTCGCAACACGATGGAAAAACGCCTATGACCGAGTCTGCCCCTCCATTTGTTCAAGCGATGTCGAGTGAATCTCAGCCGGAGCCTATCGTTAGAGGAGAGGCTGTTATTCAGAGTTCTGCACAGCTGACGGCTGGTTACCTCATCGGTATTGAACCTAAGAAAGGCGATCCGATTAGCAACCATTTGATTGCCGGACGATTATCGTCACTTCAAGCAGGTGACTACAATGTATTTTTGGGTCACAGTTTGGCGCGTTCACTAAAGGTCTCAATCGGGGATAAAGTGCGCTTGATGGTGACCAACGCAACGCAGTTTACCCCACTTGGCCGTATTCCTAGCCAGCGAAACTTTACTGTCTCAGGCATTTTCAATACGGGATCGGACGTTGATGGTCAATTAATGATTGTGAACATGACGGATGCATCTAAGCTGATGCGTTTCCCTAAAGACACGGTTTCTGGTTGGCGTGTCTTTTTCTCTGACCCATTTATGGTAACGGATTTTGCTGACCAACCCATGCCTGATGGATGGGAATGGAGTGATTGGCGCGAACAGCGTGGTGAGCTTTTCCAAGCGGTGAAAATGGAAAAGAACATGATGGGACTTATGCTAGGTCTAATTGTGGGTGTCGCTGCATTCAATATTATCTCCGCTTTAATCATGGTGGTAATGGAGAAGCAATCAGAAGTTGCAATATTGAAAACTCAAGGCATGACTCAATCTCAAGTGATGACCATTTTCATGGTGCAAGGTGCAAGCAGTGGTGTAATTGGCGCGATTGTTGGTGGCGCTGCGGGCGTGATCTTGTCACTTAATCTAAATGCGATTCTTGAATCTGCTGGTGTGGCGCTATTCAGCTTTGGTGGTCATCTACCCATCTTGATTGATTCACTGCAAATTCTTTTAGTGGTGGTATTGGCGATTGCTCTTAGCCTTGCTGCTACGCTTTATCCTTCTTATCGAGCATCTTCTGTTAAACCTGCTGAGGCACTTCGCTATGAATAAGCTATTAGAATGTCGTGATATTCGTAAAGTCTACCGAGAGGGTTCGTTAGATACGGAAGTGTTGAAAGGCGTAAGTTTCGATATCGACAAAGGGGAGTTGGTTTCTATTGTTGGCTCTTCTGGTTCGGGAAAAAGTACCTTATTGCATATTTTAGGTGCGTTAGATGACGCAACTCATGGTGAAGTTGATTTTCTAGGGCAAAACCTATCAGCTTTGAGCTCGAACAAACAGGCGGCATTACGCAACAAGCACCTTGGTTTTGTATACCAGTTTCATCACTTGTTGGCTGACTTTACTGCGCTTGAAAATGTGGCGATGCCACTGATGATTGGCGGTGCTAAAGTAGCGGATGCAAAACAGGCGGCTAAAGCGCTGTTAGATAAAGTTGGTTTGAATCATCGGATGCAACATAGACCCTCCGAGTTATCGGGCGGTGAGCGTCAGCGTGTTGCGATTGCGCGTGCATTGGTGAATAAACCTGATCTGGTCTTGGCTGATGAACCTACGGGGAACTTAGATCACAATACGGCACTGTCTATCTATGATTTGATGCGCGAGCTCAATAAAGAGTCAAACATTGCATTTTTGGTTGTCACGCATGACAAAGAGCTGGCAGCAAAAATGGATCGTCAAATGCACATGCAAGATGGTTTGCTCGTAGATCGTTTTGTGACTGATACAGCATCTGCGGAGGGCTAGTTTTGTTTACCTCTTTAGCTTTGATGATTGGTGGTCGCTTCAGTCGAGCGAAAAAGCGCAACAAGATGGTGTCTTTCATATCGCTTTCTTCGACTATTGGTATTGCGGTTGGCGTTGCTGTGATCATTATCGGTTTGTCTGCAATGAATGGCTTTGAGCGCGAGCTGCAATCGCGTGTGTTGTCTGTGATCCCACACGGCGAGTTAGAAGGTGTTAATGGACCACTTCAGGACTACACCAAAACGATGAATCAAGCTCTAAAACATGAACATGTTGTTGCGGCAGCACCGTATGTTCGTTTTACGGGTTTGGCAGAAAAAGGCAGTAAGCTAAAAGCGATAGAAGTTCGTGGTGTAGAGCCTACTTTCGAGCAAGCGGTGTCGAGCTTGTCGAATTTTATTGACCAAGCTGCTTGGCAAAACTTTTATGCTGGTCAGCAGCAAGTGATCTTAGGCCGAGGTGTAGCAAACGAGCTAAATGTCGCCGTGGGGGATTACGTTACGTTGATGATTCCGCAAACAGGCGGCGCAAATAAAGTGCAGGCTCCTAAGCGTGTGCGCGTGAAAGTGTCAGGGTTCTTAACGTTGAATGGCCAAATCGACCACTCTCTAGCGTTAGTACCATTAGCGGATGCTCAGCAATACGCGAGGTTAGGGGAAGGGGTCACTGGCATCTCACTAAAAACGGACGATGTTCTCAATGCGCCTTCTATTGTTCGCGAGGTTGGTAGCATGGTTGATGTTTACGTGTATTTGAAAAGCTGGCAGCAAAAGTTTGGTTTTTTGTATCGCGATATTCAGCTCGTGCGCACCATTATGTACTTGGTGATGGTACTGGTGATTGGCGTGGCATGTTTTAATATTGTGTCTACGTTGATGATGGCAGTGAAAGACCGAGCGGCGGAAATTGCAATTTTGCGAACAATGGGAGCAAAAGATAGCCTAATCAAACGGATCTTTGTTTGGCAAGGTGTATTCTCTGGTGTATTTGGTAGTCTCGTCGGCAGTGTTATCGGTGTCTTAGTGGCGTTAAATCTGACTCCGTTAATTAAAGGGTTAGAGAGCTTAATTGGTCATCAGTTTTTATCGGGTGATATTTACTTCGTCGACTTCTTACCATCACAACTACACTGGCCAGATGTGGCATTGGTGTCAGTGACGGCGATAGTGCTTAGTTTACTTGCGACGTGGTATCCTGCTTCTCGTGCCGCAAGGTTGAATCCGGCGGCTGTACTGAGTTCTAAATAGCTGATTGTTTTACAATATGCGAAAAACAAAAAGGACCGAATTCGGTCCTTTTTTGTATTTATCCGACTTGAGTAACATCGCGTTTCATTCTAACTGTTAGATGCCCCTCAACTGATAGCTCAAATGCTGATTTTTACGCAGTAAGGTCTTATCTTATTTTGCGTTTTTGCCAGCTCCGTACCACGGAGTAGCGCCAAAGCCCTCGAATTCCGAAGTAGCCAATAATCGCGGATACAACCCCACAAATTGCGCAGCCCAATAGAAATGGAGGTCCAATGGTGCTCATTTGCTGCATGATGAATTCCCACGATAGTTCAAAGTGAAAAGGTTGCGGGGGAAGACGCATCACTAGAGCACCTAGCTTGTACGCAAAGTAAAATAGCACAGGCATAGTGATAGGGTTGCTGATCCATACCAAAGCGACGGAGAGGGGCAGATTGACACCCAACATAATGGCCAAGCCAGCGGCCATGATCATTTGGCTCGGCAGTGGAACAAAAGCCATAAATAACCCGACAGCAAAAGCCCCTGATGCCGAGCGGCGGTTTAAGCACCACAAGTTCGGGTTGTACAACACATTGCCGAAGACCTTCAATGCTTTTTGGCGTTTGATCAATTCATGATCTGGCATGAAGCGTTTTATCAGCTTTCTAGGCATAGGACAGCATGACTCTCTCAGAAAAAAGTTGGACCTTGGCGTTATTTGTAGCGAGCGTAATCTCGTCGGCTTGGTGGCCGACAATACCAGATTGGCGTTGGTTGCTGCTGGGAATAATAACCACTGGCTCAATAATCAAATTACGTCGTGGCTTAATTAGCATAGGCGCAATTGCGGGCTTTATGGTTGTCATCGTCCACGGCAATGTATTGGAGTCTCAGAGACAAGCCCTTTTTCAAGCAGGGGAGAATATTACCATAATTGGTAAAGTTGACAGCCCTTTTACGCAAATAAGTCACGGTTATGAAGGTATTGTCGCTATAGAAGCGGTAAATTCTCAAACTCTGTTACCTTTTCTTAAACCTAAAATCCGTCTTATTACGCCTTTTCCACTCGATGTTAACAGTGAGTTTACGACATCCATCTCGTTAAAGCCGATTACAGGTCTACGCAACGAAGCTGGCTTTGATGCTGAAAAGCACGCGATGGGTAAAAATACTATCGCCCGAGCGGTTGTTAACAAAGACGCTAAGTGGATTGTTCGTTCTAATGTATCTCTGCGTCAATCCATTATTGCCGATGTCGCTGATGATGTGTCTTCCCTTCATCATTTCTCGGGCTTTGTTGCGTAATTCGATGGAACTAAATCAGGAAGTTACGATCTGATCGGTTACATCAGTTAATCATCGTAGC